>CAZDXI010000007.1:0-7814 GCA_964509095.1 uncultured Rhodobacterales bacterium | reverse complement strand
GATGTGGACCAAGGATGCCTGCCCGGGCCTGCCAAGCTGGGAAGCGTTGAACGATTGCGCAGCGCTGTTTGCGACAGCGGAAACCGGCGACAAAGGCCGCTACCTTGACGGACCAGTCGACTGGCTGAAGCACGGCAAGGAACGTGTTGAAGCGCTGGGCATGAACTTTGAAGTGATCAACGCCGGTTCCGCAGCGGCGCTTTGGGCTGAAATCGGTGCGGCTGAAGCCGACAAGCGTCCTGTTGTCGTGTTCAACTGGACACCAAACTTTGCGGAAGCGGTGTGGCCCGGTGAATTCGTTGAGTTCCCCGAATGGGAAGATGGCTGCGACAAAGACCCGGCCAAAGGCCCCAACAAAGACGCGCTTTATGACTGCGGCAACCCTGCTGACGGCTACCTGAAAAAGGCGGCTTGGGACGGCATGGAAGGCAAGTGGCCTGCAGCTTATGCGGTGCTGGAAAAGATCAGCTTCACCAACCCGCAGATCGCTGAAATGGCACGTCTGGTCGATGTGGATGAACTTGAGCCAGAAGAAGCTGCAGCCGAATGGCTGGAAGCCAACGAAGGCGTCTGGAAAGCCTGGCTGAACTAAGGCGTTCAAGACAAAATGGAAAAGCCCTGTTCGCAGATCGGACAGGGCTTTTCAATGGTCGCAACGGTCGTCAACGGGCTTGATGTGCGGCGCGCTCCACGACAAACTTTCGACCAGACACAACATTGGACACGCAATGAACTCTGATGCTCCGGTAATCGCCTGCAAGAATGTGTGGAAGTTGTTTGGCAACGATCCCAAGGGCTATCTGGCGAAGATGCAAGCCGGGCGCAGCTATGACGAAATTCGCGCAGATGGGTATATCGCCGGGGTCAAGGATGTCTCAATAGACGTCGCGCGGGGCGAGATGCTGGTTATCATGGGCTTGTCGGGTTCTGGGAAATCGACGCTGGTGCGGTGTTTTTCACGCCTGCACGATATCACAGGTGGCACGATCGAAGTTGAGGGCCAGGACATCATGAGCCTGTCCGAAAAAGACCTTATCGACTTGCGCCGCAACAAGATGGGCATGGTGTTCCAAAGCTTTGGGCTTTTGCCACATCGCACCGTGTTGGAAAACGTGGCGTTCCCGCTGGAAATGCGCGGACAGGACAAACACACCCGGCGCGATCGCGCGCTGGAGGTGGTCAAGCTCGTCGGACTTGAGGGGCGTGAGGATTATTTCCCCCGTGAATTGTCTGGCGGGCAACAACAGCGTGTCGGCATTGCGAGGTCGCTTGCCATTGAACCAGACATCTGGTTCTTGGATGAGCCGTTCTCGGCGCTCGATCCGCTGATCCGTCGCGAAATGCAGGACGAATTCTTGCGCCTGCAGGAGATGCTGGGCAAAACAATCGTTTTCATCACGCACGATTTCGACGAGGCGCTGCGCCTCGCGGACCGGATTGCAATTATGAAGGACGGCGCGGTTGAGCAATGTGACACACCGGATCAGATCGTAATGCACCCGGCCACGGAATATGTTCGCAAGTTCACCGAAGACATCGACAAATCACGCGTCGTACATGCCAGCGTGTTGGCCGACCCCAATGCAACGGGCGAGGGTGAAGCTGTGCCTGCCGCGGCCACGATCCATGATTTAGCGGCGCAATTGGTGAGCGAAACCCGCGATCTCATCCCCGTAAAAGACGGGGAGACATCGCTTGGGGCCATGTCGCGCCAGCAGGCGTTGCAAGTTCTAGTCGGGGCTAACTGATGGCAGTGTTGTCCACCAATCAGGCGGGCGCCGGTTCGCCGCAGTGGACATCCTCGCAATGGGCGACAGGGTTTTTGTGCCTCGCCATCCTACTCACTGCGTTACAATATGCCGGGTTACTGCCATCCTTCCTGCATCGCCTTCCTGAAAGCTGGATTCCGCCGTTTGCGATCTGGCTGGATGCGGCGTTCAACTTCATCCGCACGGATCTGGGGCTGGAAAAGTTGACGCGGTGGTTCGCGGAAGGACCGTTGCAATTCATGCTCGATACCACTGCGAACTTGCTTTACGGCAAGCGCCGGTGGCCCAACTTTGAACAAATCCCCTGGAGCGCGATTGCCGCGTCCGCTGCGGTTCTTGGATATTATCTCGGCGGGTGGCGTCTTGCAGCCCTGGCAGGTGGCACGTTCGTTTGGACGGCACTGATTGGGCAGTGGAAGATCGCGATGGAAACCATGTCGGTTTTGATGGTCGCAGCCCCAATGGCGTTTGTGATTGGCTTAGGATTAGGCATCGCGGCCTGGAAGTATGCGTGGGTTGACCGGGCAATCAAACCCATTTTGTCCATCCTACAAACCCTGCCGTTCTTTACATACCTCTTACCCGCCGTGATCTTCTTCAAGGTGGGACCAACCGCGGGCGCCGTTGCCACGATCATCTATGCCATCCCGCCTATGATCCTGATGACCACATTAGGGCTGAAAAAGGTGTCTCCTGAGGTGGTCGAAGCGGGCAAGATGTCTGGGTGTTCGCGCTGGCAAATGTTGCGCCATGTGTATGTTCCAGCAGCCCGGACAGAGATCCTTGTGGGCGTGAACCAAGTGATCATGCTGTGTCTGGCGATGGTCGTTCTGACCGCGTTCATCGGGATGCCGGGCCTTGGGGCCAAATTGCTGGCCATGATGGGCAGTTTCAAACTAGGTCGGTCGTTCGAGATCGGTGTCACAATCGTATTGCTTGCGGTCACGCTGGATCGGCTGTCCAAGGCCTGGGTCGTCAAGCTGCCGGAGCATTTTGAGAAAGGCACACCTTGGTGGAAGCGCCATAAGTATTTGCTGGTTGGGGCAGGGGCGTTTGTGTTCTTCACCCTGGTCGGTATGGCCGTCGAATGGTTTGCTGAAATTGGGCGCCGTCAAAGCTGGTCGCAGGGCAAGGAAATCGACACAGCAATCAAGACGTTCCTCGCCTTAGATATCGTGCAAGGCACGACAGAGAAAATCCGATATGTCTTGAATGTGTGGATTCTCAACCCGTTCCGGGACTTCTTGTTGTCTATTCCGACCTCGGGTTTCATCCTGCTGGTTGTTGCGGGGGCGCTTGCTTTGGGTGGGCGGAAATCAGGCATTTATGCTGCCGTGTTCTTTGGTCTGGTGGCGTTGACAGGCTGGTGGGACCGGTCGGTGATCACACTTTATTCGGTGATTTCAGCCGTAACCCTCGCGACTTTGATTGGCCTTCCAATTGGAATCGCCGCGGCGCGGTCCGAAAAATGGTCGCGTCGGGTTCTGCTTATCTGTGACACGGCACAGACGTTCCCCAGCTTCATCTATCTGATCCCGGCCATCATGCTCTTTGGGATCACCGCCACGTCAGTCGTGATGTCTATTCTGATCTTCGCAATGGTGCCGTTGGTGCGCTACACGGTTGAAGGCCTGCGTGGCGTTCCACCCGAAATGACAGAAGCGGCCGACATGTCAGGCGCGACACGGATGCAAAAGCTTTGGAATGTGCAACTCCCTCTGGCGCTGCCAACGATGGCGGTGGGGTTCAATCAAGCCATCATGTTCGCGTTTTTCATGGTGATCATCGCAGCCTTCATCGGCACGCAGGACCTAGGCCAAGAACTTCAGAAAACACTGGCAGGCACGGACTTGGGCAAAAACTTCGTTCTTGGGATTTGCGTATCACTCATGGCGCTGACGTTCGACATGGCAATCATGACTTGGGCGGAAGCGAAGAAACGAGCGTTGGGACTTTGAACAAAAAACGTGACGATGCGTGTCAGTTTAAGACCAACACTCGAACATACTTTAGCATTGAGGGAATTCTGATCGCGCTGCAACTGTCGAGTTGAGGTAGGCAATCAGAGATGCCTCGACGCAGGCGTGCACCTGCGTCGAGTGTCTTCTTGGACTTAGTCGATCCAGCCTTTCACGGTATCCATGTTGGCTGCGACCCATTCTTCGGCCACGTCCTGCGGATCCATTTCGTCACGACCGATCTTCAGGATCCAGTCGTTCACAACTGCTGGATCCAGCTGCATCTGGCTCAGGAACTTCGCTGCGGGCGGGTTCCGTTGCTCCAGTGATTTGGAGTAGCTGACGTAGATCGACGCGTCTGGTGTTTTGCAGCCCGCTTCGGATGCTTCCAGCCAGTCCTCACCGTCAAGCTGCAGGTTCATACAGCCGTCTGTGTGCTCTGGTTCGGACAGCGGCGAGATGTCGTAAGCCGCGTGAATCCACTCCGGTGTCCAGTAGTAGAACAGGATTGGCTTCTGGTTGCCGTAGGACGATTTCAGCTGTGCCTTGAACGTCGCGTCGGAGATGATTTCCGGCTCCCAAAGCTCAGACAGGCCGTAGGATTTCATCTTCACTTGCCAGATCTTCGTGGATTTCCAGGAGGCATCACCCGCCCAGTATTCGCCCTTGCCGTTACCGTCCTTGTCGAACATCGCAGCGACAGCGGGGTCTTTCAGATCCTCGAATGACTTGATCTTGTCGGCCATGTAGCTGGGCACATACATCTGTTGCGTACCGGCATAGGGCTGGTTATGCGCCACAGTGCCGGCATCTTCGATGTACTTGTCCCATGGGCCTTGCTGGTTCGGCATCCACATGTCGGTCCAGACGTCGGCAGAACCGTCGCCCTTGTCCATGCCTGCGCCGATGATCGCCTGGTCGGACAGACCTTCAACGATTTCCGCTTCGGAACCGAGCGGGCCTTCGATGACGGCCTTGATCACGTGGGCAATCGCTTTCGCGCCTGTCCAGTTCAGATCAGAGATCGCGACTTTCTCTTGTGCGGAAGCGCCCGCTGCGAAAACGCAGAGTGCGCCTGCCGCTGTCAGAGTTGTCATGAGTTTCATTGGTATCTCCCTTTTGGTACTCATTCTTGGTTAGGTTTAGTCAGTCATCTTGTTGGCTTTCTGGACGACCCGGTCGATCATCATCGCCAGAAGCGCGATGCCGATCCCGGCCAGAATACCTGCTCCGGTCCTTGTATTGGCCAAAGCTTCAGTGACGATAAAGCCCATGCCGCCCGCACCGATCAGCGCGGCCACAACGACCATGGACAGGGCCATCATCACCACCTGGTTCACGCCCGCCATGATGGACGGCAGGGCCTGAGGCAGTTCTACTTTCATCAAAAGCTGGCGCGGGTTGGCCCCAAAGGCCAGTGCCGCTTCCTTGGTGTTCTCTGGCACATGTTTGATACCGAGTGCCGTCAGGCGCACCATGGGCGGCATCGCAAAGATCACGGTGGCCAGAATTCCCGGCGGCTTGCCGATACTGAAGAACGCCACGGCTGGTAGCAGATACACGAAGGATGGAATCGTCTGCATGATATCTAGGATCGGGGTTATGATCGCTTGTCCGCGCCTCGACTTGCCGACCCATATGCCAAGAGGCAATCCAAACACCACGCAGATCAGCGAGGCCGCGACCACAAGGCTCATCGTGTCCATGGCCGTTTGCCAGAAACCAAATAGGGCAAGGTAAGCGAGTGAGGCGGCCACAAAAATGGTTACTCGTATCCCCGCCATCGCGTAACTGATGGCAAGGATGGCCCCCATCGTGATCACCCAAGGCGTGCCTACAAACACCGCTGTAATCGCAGACAACATGCTGCGCAGGAACGCAGTGATCCCATCAAAGAAGAACCCATAAAACGCGGTTAGATATCCGATCCCGTCATCAATCATTTGCGCGGTGTACTTGTTCAGATTGACCGGCGGCAGGTCTGTGCGGGCCGCTTCGCGTCGCACAAAGCGGTTGCCATCGTCATCACGCGGGTAGGTGATTTCGTCCCGGCGCTCCAACCAGACGATTGTGGGAAATTCCCCAATCATGGTGCAATCGAACCGGTCCTTGAAGGAGACCGCTTCGCCTGCCTGTATGGTGCGCGTTTGCTTGATGCAGGTCCGTTCATCGGGCGGGAATTGAGACGCGCGGTACAGCATCAACGGTGCAATCATCGCAACGATCACAGCCGCCCAGACAAGGCGTTTGATATCCCATCCGGAAGGCTTGGCGTGATCCACTCGCCACGCGTTGTACTGTCGATAATACAGTCGATCCGCGAGCCACCCAAACACGATGCGCCCGATGATGAAAATCACGATTGCCGCCGTCAGACTGGAAGACGTCCATCCCTCAAACCGCGCGATCAGGAAGTCTTTGCCATCCACAGCGGCCTGTTGTGCGGCGGCGGAAAACTTGAACACCTGCACAAGATAAACAAGCGCCACAAGGTCGATCAGAAAGCCAATCCAGAACAGCAGCTTGTTTGCGCGCAAGGCCGCCCAAGGAAAGCCCAAAAGTGCGGCAGGGATGTTGATGTGAAACTTCGACAGCTGCGCCTTCTGGATCGACAGAAAGACGTCGGCAAAGTACTCGCCTGATTTCTCGGCGAACTCGCGGAATGGTTTGGACACGTCGGATTTTGTTGGATGCTGGTTTGTATCGCTCATCGCTTATGCCTCCCCCTGCACGCCGTGTAACAGCGCGTCTTTGGACACTACGCCGACAACTTTGCCATCGTCCTTGATCAGCACGGGTTGGTCCTGATTGACGCTAAGCGCGATCAATTGATCCAGGTCGTCATCCGGGTGTGCCACCGGGGCAGATGCCTGATCCACCGGACCACGCGCAGCTTCATACTTCTCAAGTGGTTCCATCACAGTGTGAGCGAACAACAATTTCAGCTTCGAAATTCCCGCAACAAAATCAGCGACGTACTTATCCGCTGGGTTGGTCACGATGTCCTCCGGCGTGCCGGTCTGGACGATTTCCCCGTCCTTCATGATCGCAATGCGCGAGCCCATGCGGATCGCTTCATCCAGATCATGGGTAATGAATAGCGTCGTCTTTTTCATCGTCTTGGACAGTTCAAGGAACTCGTCCTGCAAGCCACGTCGGATCAGCGGGTCAAGCGCGGAGAACGGTTCGTCCATCAACAGAATATCGGGATCCGCGGCCATCGCGCGGGCCAGACCCACGCGTTGTTGCATCCCGCCGGATAGCTCGCTTGGGTAACGGTCACCGTAGCCCTGCAAGGACACCAGATCGATCACTTGGTCGGCGACTTCTGCACGGGTGAAGGCATCGACGTTACGCAGTTCCAGCGAAAACGCCACGTTGTCGCGCACAGTGCGGTGGGGCAGGAGAGCCATATTCTGGAACACCATCCCGATCTTATCGGCGCGCATGGCCCTAAGGTCTTCTGCATTCAAGCTGCCCACATCCACCCCGTTGATCAGGATTTCTCCGCCCGTAGGCTCGATCAGTCGGTTGATGTGGCGTACCAATGTGGATTTGCCTGAACCGGACAGGCCCATGATGCAGAAAATCTCACCTTCAGCTACGTCGATGGACACGTCGCGCACGCCCACAACTGCTCCGAATTGTTCCAGCACTTCGGCCTTGGACAGGTTTTCGCGGCGCACGGCGTCCATAGCCTCCTGCGCACGATCGCCAAAGATTTTCCAGACGTTCCGCGTGACGACCACGCCTTGTGTGTTTGTATCGCTCACGCGCGGGCCTTTTCTCTTTTGGGGTCAAGGAAGGGCAGGTCAGCGACCGTGCCAGGCAATCGCTTCATGTGCCCGTCAAGTTTGCCAACTTCCAGTTCAGTGCCAAGATCGGCGTTTTCGATGGCCACGCGTGCCATTGCAATGGCATGACCGATTTCAGGGGAGACGCAGGCGCTGGTGATTGTGCCAACCTGCTCGCGGCCGACAAAGACGCCATCACCATGTACCGGGGCCTCGTTCCCAGACAGGTGCAAGCCAACGAGTTTTCGCCGGACCGAAGCAGCATTGCGTTCCAGTGCTGCGCGCCCAATGAA
>CAZDXI010000006.1:0-37743 GCA_964509095.1 uncultured Rhodobacterales bacterium | reverse complement strand
CAATCATCAAACGGCGCAAAGGCGATTTGCCGTCTTTTTCAATCCAAACAGGCGCGCCAAGTGTCGTGAACTTCGGATCAACCGCGATACTGCGCATTTCAGTGATGGATCGGTTCATCGCCCCAAGCGGTCCGCGATCGGCCGGTACCCGTGTGACTTCGCGAAAGAACACATAGGACGGATTGTGATACAGGAGCTCTTGCCCGTCGACCGGGTTACGACGGACCCAGTTTTTGATGACCTGCGCGCTCACTTGGTGGGATTGAAAGGTTCCTCTGCGCACGAGTTCCTGACCGATGGAGCGATAGGGATGGCCGTTTGCTCCGGCGTAACCAACGCGGACCACCCCGCCTTCGTCCAGTCGAATGCGGCCCGATCCTTGAATTTGCAGAAAGAACAGCTCTACGGGATCATCGACCCAAGCAATTTCCAGCCCTCGGCCCGCCAATGCGTTTTCTTCCAAAATTTGCCGACGTGTTTTCCACGGCTTGTTACGGGCTTCGCGAGGGTACCCATAAACCGGGTACCGAAACCGCGCTGAACGATAGCGAGAGCCATCAAGTTCTGGTTCAAAATATCCAGTGAAAAGCCCGGGCTGCCCGTCTTCGATCAGGACAGGGCGAAAAAACAGTTCGAAAAACTGTTTTGCGTCTGCTTGTTCCCGAGCCGCCCCGCACAGTGCACGCCAATCCGCGTCTTTCATGTCTTTGCAGGTTTCGACAAACACCGACAGGGCTTTGGAGTGATCGTCGTCAGCCCAGCCGTCGAGCTCGGAAAACTCTAAAATCGTGAAAGACAGTTCAGTTGACGACGCAGGGGACATCGTCAGCCCCAGCGCACAAACAACACCCGCGAGGCCACGGATCAGGCGTCTGTAGAGACGAGCAGCCAATTTGGATCATCAACGCCCATTTTGCGCGCAAAGGCCCATGTGTCCTTCTGGCGTTTCACTTCAGTTTTGGAACCTTCGATGATTTCACCGGCCTTGTCGCGCACGGCGGAGGTCAGTTCGGCCACGAAGCGCACAGTTACTTCGGCCTCGCCTTCTTCTTCATCGTAGTTGGCATCGACCAGTTTCATTTCTCGGACACCGATGAACTCGGCTTCGATGCTCAGGCCCTGTTTTTCGCGGTCCTCAACGACCTCAGCAAAGGCAGCATAGATATCGTCTGCAAGAAACGGTTTGATGGCTGCCAAGTCACCTTTTTCGAAACCCATCACGATCATCTCGTAAGCGGAGCGTGCGCCGACAAGGAAATCACCGACAGAGAAGTTCCCATCTACATCTTTCATCGTCTGCAAAGCGTTCGCCTGCGGCGATCCTTCTTCGACATGATCGATGATATCGCGGTCTGGGCCTCCTTCGATCACTTCGAAGTTATCACGACGCGACGAGTCCGGAGACGGTTTTACGACGTCTGTTCGCTCATAGCCCTCACGTGTGCCCAAAACATTTTTCAGGCGCAGTATCAGAAACACAGCGATTCCAGCCAAAACAAGAAGCTGAAGAAGGGGCGAATTCATTGAGACCTCGTGAGCGGATCATGGTAAGGGACGCGATTGATACCTATGTAGGGGCTGACCGGGGTCAAGTCCACCGGCGCAAAGGTAGAAGGACACAAGCTGCATGTGGTTATTGATCGCATTTATTGCGGTTCCGCTGATCGAAATCGCTCTTTTCATCCAAGTTGGGGGTGCGATTGGTTTGTGGCCAACTTTGTTGATTGTGCTGATCACGGCGATTCTAGGCACATTTCTGGTGCGTCAGCAGGGTTTGATGGCAATGAACCAGCTACGTTCGCGACTTGGCAACCTGTCTGATCCGACGGATGCGCTGGCGCATGGCGCGATGATCCTGTTTTCGGGCGCGCTTTTGCTAACGCCGGGATTTTTCACGGACGCGGTTGGATTCGCGCTTCTTGTTCCTGCGGTTCGCGATGCGCTGACCAAATACCTCCGCCAGAAGGTAAAGGTACAAAGCTTTGGATTTCCTCCTCAGCATCAGGGTGACCCAAGAGATGATTCAATCATTGACGCAGAATATGAAGAAATCGATCCTGAACCGCGTCGCACGCAGGGCCCGTCAGGATGGACAAAAAATTCTGGTGGTCATTGAGGGTTAAGACACGACCTGTTAAGCCTCCACGAAATTTTATTGTGGAGTTTCCTCATGGCTGAAGAAGACGCAGCACCAGCAGCAGCGGGCGCAGAACAGGCATCACAAGTTCAGATGCGTGTTTTGGGACAATTCGTACGGGATATGTCCTTCGAAAACATTATGGCGCAAAAGGGTGCTGGAACTGACGTTCAGCCTGACGTGCAAGTTCAGGTGAATCTGGACGCGAAAAAGCGCACCGTGGATCATCAGTATGAATCTGCGATCAAGCTGAATGTGACATCCAAAGCCAAGGACGGCGATCAGGTGCTCTTCGTGCTTGAAATTGATTACGTCGGCGTGTTCCACATTGAAAATGTGCCGGACGACCAGCTGCACCCGTTCCTTTTGATCGAATGCCCACGCATGATCTTCCCGTTCCTGCGCCGCGTTGTCAGTGACATCACGCGCGACGGTGGATTCCCGCCACTGAATCTGGAAAACATCGACTTCCTGAACATGTACCGCGCTGAACTGGCGCGTCGTCAGACAGAACAGCCTGCTGCCGACGCTTAAACGCTTTACTCAGACGTCCAAAGCGCGCCGTCCCCAAGCTTTTCCACGAAAGCTGTATGGGCGGCGCGTTCTTCGTCAGACAGCCGTGATTCCAAGGCTTTGGGTCTTTGTGGAACGGTCCACGCAGTATTTGACGCCCCTTGGGTGACATTCGCCTGCTGAGAAAGCGCAAAGTCAGGCTGTCGGCCACCAATCAATTCCAGATACACTTCGGCGAGGATTTCACTATCCAAAAGCGCGCCGTGCAGTGTCCGCGAACTGTTGTCGATTCCGAACCGGCGGCACAGCGCATCCAGAGATGCGGGCGAACCGGGAAATCTTTTTCGGGCAATCATAAGAGTGTCGATCGCCTGATCCATCGGCAGGAGCGGCAAGTTCATCCAGCCCAGTTCCGCATTCAGAAACTTCATGTCAAATGATGCGTTGTGGATGACAAGCTTAGCGTCACCGATAAAGTCCAGAAACGCCTGACCAATTTCCGCGAACTTTGGTTTGTCGGATAGAAATTCGTCACCCAGTCCATGAACTTCGAACGCATCCTGAGGCATCGATCGTTCCGGGTTGATGTATTGATGATAGGTGTTCCCGGTTGGTACGTGCCGCATCAATTCAACAGCGCCGATTTCGACAATCCGGTCCCCTGTTTGAGGATCAAAGCCTGTCGTTTCTGTGTCGAGTACGATCTCACGCATCTTCCAACTTCCTGCGAATGTCTTTCACGATTGTTTGCACTTGGTCGCGCGCACTTTCCAGAGTGTCCGTGACAATAACATAGTCCGCGCGACGTTTCTTTTCTTCTGCGGGCATTTGCTTTGATTTGATCATTAGGAACTGTTCTTCGGACATTGTTCCCCGATCCAAAACCCGTTTTCGTTGCGTTTCGTCGTCAACATACACAGTTACGACCGCATCAAAGTCCGGTGCTCCATTGCCTTCGAACAACAAAGGGATGTCAAACACCAGAATATCTGCTGTCGCATGTTCAATGAAGTGTTCCCGGTCCTGTCTTACCAGGGGGTGCACGATTTTTTCAATTTGGCGAAGGACTGTTTTATCTTTTGATATTAGTTGTTTAAGTGAATCCCGGGAAACTTCCTGGTCCCGAATGGCTTGAGGGAAAACCTCTTTGATCGGCTCAACGGCAGCGCCTCCCCGAGAGTACATTCGATGTACTGCCGCGTCCGCATCCCAGATTGCACAACCTTCATCCGCAAACATTTCCGCGGTTGTTGATTTGCCCATCCCGATAGAGCCCGTCAAACCAAGTTTGAACATTATCGCAAAGCCGCGGCGCGAGTTGCGCTGTCCACTGTTGGGCGTTTCCCAAACCAACGTTCGAATCCCGGAACGGCCTGATGGAGCAACATTCCAAGCCCATCAACGACGGTGCAGCCTGCGTTTTCAGCCTCGGTCAACAGATGCGTTTTCAAAGGTGCGTATACGAGATCAGTGACAACCATGTCCGATCGAAGACCATCGAGCGGCACGCGAAGTTCTGCTTTTCCAATCATGCCAAGGGACGTGGTGTTCACCAAAAGCGTCGCCTCATCAATCATGTTCCCGGCTTGAACCCAATCGCGAACCTGAACGCGTTGGCCAAAGTCCGAGGCAACGCGCTCTGCCCGGATTCTTGTCCTGTTCGCAATCAAGACCTGAGGCACTCCGGCATCGAGCAAAGACGCAACGACTGCGCGCGACGCTCCGCCCGCACCAAGAACCGCTGCGGGCCCAGCTTTCGGATTCCAGTGCGGTGCACCGAGCCTTAGGTTTTCGAAGAACCCATAGCCATCGGTGTTGTCCGCGTGAATCTTTCCGTCTTTGCGGAAAATCAGCGTGTTTGCAGCGCCAATCATTGTGGCTCGGTCGGTTACAAGGTCCGCAATGTTCATCACCGCTTCCTTGTGCGGGATGGTCACATTCAAACCGACAAACCCGAGCTTCGGCAGAAACCTGATCGCTGTTTCAAGATCGTTCGCCGCTATGTCCATCGGGATATAGTGGCCTGGCAAGCCGTAGGTTGTCAGCCAATGACGATGCAACTGTGGAGACTTCGAATGCGCGACCGGTGATCCGATCACGCCAGCCAATGGGATTTTGTTACTCATCAGGTGTCCAGATCCCCCCGAAGCACAAGATAGCTGAGAATTTCGAGCAACGGCAAACCCAGAACGTGAAAAAAGTCACCTTGTACGGACGTAAACAAGCGAACACCTTCTTCTTCCAGCTTATAGCCACCAACACTATGTTGAATACTGGACCAGTTACGATCCACATAACCGTGAATGAACTGATCTGATAGGTCCCGCATCAAAAGCCGAACAACGCCAACATGCCGCCAGACCGGCTTGCCGTCTTCATAAAGAACGGCTGCGGACAAAAGTTGGTGTGTGTTGCCACGAAGAGAACGAAGTTGTTCGATGCAGGCTTCAGGCGTTTCTGGCTTCGAGACAACCGTATTCTTGAAGTTCAAGACTTGGTCACATCCGATAACAAGCGCGCCTGGGTTTTGATCACTGACTTTCCTTGCCTTGGCTTCAGCGAGGTAGTCCGCGATGTCTCTAGGGGTGATTCCCTCGGAAAGCAGCGAATCTTTCATCATTTGTTCATCAATTCGCGGCACCTTGGTATCGAACGACACCCCGGCGCGGGCCAAAAGATCTCTTCGGGTCTCTGACCCCGAAGCCAAAATGATGTGGATAGACATTGGAAAACCCTGTGCGCAGGTTGTCAGTTCTATTGGGGTTGTTGTGTGATCCAGAACCGAGCTTTTGACAAGTCAGGGGTTGCCTTCATATCTCGTTCTCTTCTTCAACGATTCCGTCACAAGGGATTGGGATAACTATCCGTTGTGGCTAACATTGCGCGCTTCAGGTTATCCGTTCGATTTCCACAAGTTTTTCCAATCTTGGCTTCCCTTAAGATATTGAAGTTAAATATTAAATCTGTATGAAGGTTTGTCGTTTGATAAGAGTTTTGACCGTGGATAAAACTGTGATTTGTTGCTTAATCCACAGAAATCTGGTCTTCTAAAACCACTTCATCTTTCTTTTCATATATATATATTTTTATTGAAAGAGTAAGCGCCTGTGCCCACTCGACCGGCTTGGAACTTGCTGTTCATTGACTCTTCAAGCATAGAACCTTAACACGTCCTAACCTCGTCCGAGGTGAATTTTCCATTCCATATCTTAGGAACATGTCGCTGGCGGCATGATGTTGTCTTATGAGCACTGAAAAGCTGAACTTGTCCGATCTCAAGGCGAAAAGCCCGAAAGACCTTTTGTCGATGGCAGAGGAGTTGGAGATCGAGAACGCATCAACGATGCGAAAGGGTGAGATGATGTTCCAGATTCTGCGTGAGCGCGCAGATGAAGGATGGGAAATCTCGGGTGATGGTGTTCTGGAAGTTCTTCAAGATGGATTTGGATTCCTTCGCTCTCCTGAAGCGAACTATCTGCCGGGTCCAGATGACATCTATGTCTCCCCGGAAATGATCCGGAAATTCTCTCTTCGCACAGGTGATACCATTGAAGGGGTCATCAAGGCGCCGGAAGAGAACGAACGTTATTTCGCCCTGATGAACGTCACAAAGATCAACTTTGCAGAGCCGGAGAAGGCAAAGCACAAGATTGCGTTCGACAACTTGACGCCCTTGTACCCGGACGAGCGTCTGACGATGGAAGTTGATGATCCAACAATCAAAGATCGATCAGCGCGTATTATCGATCTCGTAGCACCAATCGGGAAAGGTCAACGGTCCTTGATCGTTGCTCCGCCGCGTACGGGTAAAACGGTCATTCTTCAGAATATCGCGAATTCGATCGAGAAGAACCATCCAGAGTGTTACTTGATCGTTCTTTTGATCGACGAACGACCTGAAGAAGTTACGGACATGCAGCGATCAGTGAAAGGAGAGGTGATTTCCTCAACTTTCGATGAACCTGCCACTCGTCACGTTGCGGTGTCTGAAATGGTGATCGAGAAAGCCAAACGCTTGGTCGAACACAAACGAGACGTTGTAATTCTGTTGGACTCCATCACTCGTTTGGGTCGGGCCTTTAACACTGTTGTTCCGTCGTCTGGTAAAGTTCTGACAGGTGGTGTCGACGCAAATGCGCTTCAACGCCCGAAACGGTTCTTTGGTGCCGCTCGGAATATTGAAGAAGGCGGATCCCTTACGATTATTGCGACAGCGCTGATCGACACCGGAAGTCGGATGGATGAGGTGATCTTTGAAGAATTCAAAGGCACGGGTAACTCTGAAATTGTTCTGGATCGCAAGATTGCAGACAAACGTGTGTTCCCGGCTATCGATATCCTGAAGTCCGGCACCCGGAAAGAGGACTTGCTGGTCGACAAGGGCGACTTGGCGAAGACCTTTGTGCTCCGCCGCATCCTGAACCCAATGGGCACGACAGACGCTATCGAGTTCCTGATCTCCAAGCTGAAGCAGACCAAAACAAACTCTGACTTCTTCGATTCAATGAACACGTAACTTTTTGTTTTAAAACAAAGGGTTAATATGAAAACGATCTTTGCCCAGGCGACACCACCCGGTCGATCGGGCGTTGCTGTTATTCGATTGTCTGGTCCACAGGCTTTTCCAGTATGTTCTTCTCTTGTTGGAGATGTTCCTGCGGCGAGAACTGTTGCACACCGCAAGATTCACAATGAGGCTGGGGATTTCCTAGACACCGGACTCGTCCTGACATTTTTGGGTCCCGAAAGTTTTACGGGCGAAGACGTTGTTGAGTTTCACGTGCATGGCAGTGTTGCGGTTACCAAAGCAGTGATGAAGGCAATCCACGCGCATCCAGATTGTGTTCCGGCAGAAGCTGGGGAATTCACACGGCGGGCTTTGCTGAACGGCAAGATGGATTTAGCTCAGGTCGAAGGACTTGCGGATCTGATCGAATCAGAAACAGAGGCGCAAAGGCACCAAGCTCAGTTGTCCGCGACGGGAGCGTTTTCGCGGTTTGTGGAAGAGCTGCGAGGTGATCTTGTTCGGTCTGCAGCTCTTTTGGAAGCTGTGATTGATTTCGCGGATGAAGAAGTTCCAGAGGATGTGTCTGTGGAAGTCACATCTTTGCTTGATGGAGTTGTTGAAAGCCTGGACAAAGAAATCGAAGCACAGAAGTTCGCAGAGCGGGTGACTCATGGCTTCGAGGTTGCAATCATCGGCGCTCCAAATGTGGGAAAGTCCACTCTGCTGAACTACTTGGCGGGACGTGAAGCAGCGATCACATCCAATGTAGCAGGGACGACTAGGGACGTGATTGAGGTTCGGATGGAGATTTCTGGTCTTCCAGTCACACTTATTGATACAGCTGGCATACGTGACACAGATGATGAGGTTGAAAGCATCGGTGTCCGCCGGGCTTTAGAACGCGCCGAGACAAGCGATGTGCGTGTGATTTTGATCGACGTAGGCGAGACGCCGTTTGTGCAGTTGCGAAGCACTGACATTGTTCTGCGGGCGAAGGTCGATGACGGAGATTGCGAGCAGCCGTCCGTCTCCGGTGCGACTGGGGCTGGCGTTGACGATCTGGTTTTTCATCTGGGTGAGGTCCTGTCGGAGAAGGCGAGTCACGCGGGGCTATCAAGCAAGGAACGTCACAAGGCTGCGTTTCTTCAGAGTAAAGAAGGTTTGCTAAAGGCCAGGGCGATCGTTGCCAAAGGAACAATGAGTTATGATATAGCTGCTGAAGAGATCAGAAGCTCGCTTGTTGCTTTGGATACAGTAATTGGTCGTGTTGATGTTGAGAACTTGTTGGATGTGATATTCTCAAGCTTCTGCGTTGGAAAATAGAAGGTTGTTTCACGTGAAACATTCTCAGTTCGATGTTGTGGTTGTTGGCGCTGGGCACGCCGGTTGTGAAGCCGCGCATGTCGCTGCACGGATGGGTGCGCGAACAGCCTTGGTTACGATGAAACGCTCAGATATTGGCGTTATGTCCTGTAATCCAGCTATTGGCGGGCTCGGCAAAGGCCATCTGGTTCGTGAGATCGATGCGATGGACGGAGTAATGGGTCGCGCCGCGGATGCGGCGGGTATTCAGTTCAGGCTTCTGAACCGTCGCAAAGGACCAGCGGTACAGGGACCGAGGGCGCAGTCAGATCGCAAGTTGTATCAAGCCGCAATGATGGAATTTGTGGATTCCGAGCCGTTGCTTTCCGTTATAGAGGGCGAGGTTTCGGATTTTGTGGTGAACGGGGAGAGGATGGCTGGAGTCGTGCTGGCCGACGATACCGTGATCCACGCATCATCCGTCATACTGACAACGGGTACGTTTCTAGGCGGATTGATCCACATTGGTGATGTGTCCTATGCCGGTGGTCGGATGGGGGATTCCAACTCTTCGAAGTTGGCGGCGCGACTGATGGATATGAAGTTGCCGTTAGGCCGTCTAAAGACCGGAACACCGCCTCGTATCGACGGGAAAAGCATTGCTTGGGACGCGTTGGAAAGTCAGCCCGGCGATGACGAACCGGTCATGTTTTCATTCCTTTCACAAGCTCCCAGTGTGCGCCAAGTGGCTTGTGGGATTACGCACACGAATCCACAGACGCATGACATTATACGGGAAAACCTAGGCCGTTCAGCGATGTATGGTGGGCGGATTGATGGGGTCGGTCCAAGATACTGTCCGTCTATTGAAGACAAGATTGTGCGCTTTGAAGACAAGGAGTCACATCAGATCTTTCTGGAGCCAGAAGGTTTGGATGTAGACACAGTATATCCTAACGGGATTTCAACGTCGTTACCGGAGGATGTTCAGGAGGCGTATGTAAAAAGCATCGTTGGTCTTGAGCGAGCTGTGATTCTGCAACCGGGATATGCGATCGAATATGATTATGTGGATCCCAGAGCGTTGCTTCCAACGCTGGAGCTTCGTGAGTTGCGGGGATTGTATTTGGCCGGTCAGATAAATGGTACGACAGGCTACGAAGAAGCGGCCGCGCAAGGATTGGTTGCTGGTTTGAATGCTGCGAACGCTTCGAAGGGTGGTGAAGACGTTATATTCTCTCGGTCGGAAAGCTACATTGGTGTAATGATTGACGACCTCGTTACGAGGGGTGTCAGTGAGCCGTACAGAATGTTCACGTCTCGGGCGGAGTTTCGGTTGTCCTTGCGGGCCGATAACGCCGACCAACGTTTGACGCCAAAGGGCCGGGATTTAGGTTCTGTACGCGATCATCGATGGGGTGCTTTTGCGGACAAGCTAGACCGGTTAGATAGCGCGCGAGAACTATTAAAGGGACAGCATTATACGCCAAGTGAGTTGAATTCTGGCGGCGTCAAAGTTTCTCAGGATGGTCAGAAGCGCTCACTGTATCAAGTTTTGTCCTTCCCGGATGTTGTCGCGTCTGATCTGTCCCGGATTAATCCTGACGTTCGAAACATAGATATGGAAACGGCGACGCAGCTTGAGCGTGAAGCGCAGTATTCGAATTACATCGACAGGCAGATGCGCGACATTGAGGCGTTGAAGCGGGAGGAGAACGTGCAAATTCCTCTGGACTTCGATTACATGAAAATAAGCGGAATTTCGAATGAGTTGCAGGCGAAGTTCTCCGCAATCAGGCCTACAACGCTTGCTCAAGCTGGTCGCGTGGACGGGGCAACTCCGGCAGCGATAGCGCTGATCCTTGCGAAACTTCGGCAATCGAAGATGCGCAATGCAGGTTGAGGCACTGCCAAGTCTTAGTGTTTCACGTGAAACAATGGATAAGCTGCGTGTCTTTGAAGATCTCACGCGACGCTGGACTAAACGCATCAATCTGATTTCGCCAAGCACCATTGATGATATTTGGACCAGACATATCATCGATAGCCTACAAGTCGGTCTAATGTCTGATAGTACAGATCGGTGGCTAGACATCGGTTCCGGTGGGGGTTTTCCTGGGATTCCAATCGCCATACTGCTGGCGGAGAAAGACCCAAACGCACAGATCACTTTGGTCGAGAGCGACCAGCGCAAGTGCGTTTTTCTAAAAACGGCGGTGTCGCAGCTGAAATTGAAGACAACGGTATTGGCGGAAAGAGTTGAAGCGCTTGAACCGTTTAAAGCGTCCACCTTGAGTGCGCGCGCCCTTGCGCCACTAAAGACCCTTCTAGCATATGCGGATCGTCACCTTGTCGACGGGGGAACAGCGCTGTTCCAAAAGGGTGAAAAGTGGAAGTCGGAAGTCCAAGAGGCAGAACAGAAATGGTCTTTCGACTATGATGTGATAGAAAGCGTCACAGAAGATTCTGCCGCCATTTTACGAGTGGCGAACATAATAAAGAAAAACTGATATGGCAGGGCAAGTGGCAAAAATCGTTGCAATAGCAAACCAAAAAGGTGGGGTTGGCAAAACCACCACATCGATCAACCTGGCCGCTGGACTGGCTGAGTTGGGACAGAAGATCCTGCTGGTGGACTTGGATCCCCAGGGGAATTCTTCCACGGGGCTTGGGATCGAATTGGATCAACGAGAGTTGACCACATACGAATTGTTACTCGAAGATGATATCGATCTGGACAGTGTGATCCTTGGGACCAAGACGAATGGGCTGTCCATAATACCAGCGACCGTTGACCTTAGTTCTGCCGACATCGAACTGGTATCGAATGAGAAGCGTAGTTTCTTGCTGCATGACGCACTCAGGCAACCGGATATGGAACGGCGAAAGTTCGACTTCATCCTGATTGACTGCCCGCCAAGCCTTAACCTGTTGACTGTGAATGCGATGATTGCATCGGATTCCGTTTTGGTTCCTCTGCAAAGTGAGTTCTTCGCACTGGAAGGATTGTCGCAATTGATGTTGACGATGCGAGAAGTCCGACAGGCCGGCAATGCTGATCTGAGGTTAGAAGGCGTGGTCTTGACGATGTATGATGCCCGCAACAACCTTTCTTTGCAGGTAGAACAAGACGCCCGCGACACGCTTGGCGATGTGGTGTTTGAAACAGTGATCCCGCGGAATGTGCGGTTGAGCGAGGCGCCATCTTTCGCCATGCCTGCTTTGGAGTACGACACAAACTCGAAAGGCGCAGAGGCCTATCGAAACTTGGCAACAGAGATATTGGCGCGAAATAAGCGACGGAAAGGCTGACATGGCACAAAAGGATCGGAAACGAGGGCTGGGTCGAGGGTTGTCCGCTTTGATGTCGGATGTGTCCGTTGACCAGCCAACACAAGCATCTCAAGGGGTGGGTGCAGCCCCCCAGCGTTTGCCAATCGAGCAGATTTCACCAAACCCCGACCAGCCACGAAAAACATTTACGCAGCAGGATATGGAAGACCTGACCGCGTCAGTCAGAGAGAAAGGCATAATTCAACCACTGGTTGTCAGGCCGCTTGAAGATGGATCGTATCAGATCGTTGCAGGCGAGCGTCGGTGGCGAGCGGCGCAGAGAGCCAATCTGCACGAAGTTCCGGTCGTGGTGCGCGAATTCAGCGACCTCGAAGTGGTTGAGATCGCGATCATTGAAAATGTTCAAAGGGCGGATCTTAACCCCGTTGAAGAGGCGGCAGGCTATAAGCAGCTGATGGACAAGTTCGGCCACACGCAAGAGAAGCTTGCCGAAGCACTTGGGAAGAGCCGAAGCTACATTGCGAATTTGTTGCGACTGCTTCAGTTGCCGGAATCCGTGCTTAACCTCCTCCAAGATGGGAAGCTGACCATTGGGCACGCACGGGCGTTGATCACCGCAAAGGACCCTGAAGGAATTGCAAAAGACATCATTGCGAAAGGATTGTCGGTTCGCGCAGTGGAGGCGCTGGTCAAGCAACAGGACCAACAGAAATCTGAAAAGAAACTCAGTAAATCCAATGGTTTGCCAGAAAAAGATGCAGATACCAGAGCGTTAGAAGGCGACCTGTCCGCAGCGCTGGGAATGCGCGTGGTTTTGACACACAATCCAGGCCACGACGGGGGTACGCTCTCAATCAGGTACAAAAGCTTGGACGATCTGGATGAACTGTGCCGGGTGTTGAGCGGGTCTTAGTCTGGTAACAACCGGTCTATAACCGCATTTAGGACACCGACGTGCTTATCGACGAGGCGCACATAACCATTGGTAACCTCGATAAACCCAAGATCTTGTAAGTCAGTTATTCCGCGCTCGGACAGAGTTTGGCCAGCCAATCGTTCGAACCTCGCGGTTTCGATTCCCTCCGAAAGGCGCAGCCCAATTAGCAACATCTCGGTCGATTGTTCGGTTGCGGACAAAAGCGTCCTCTTTTCTGGGGTACCGACCGTATTCAAAGCTGCATCTAGCCACACCTTGGGCGATGTTGGGGTTTCTGTCGCCCATCTTTGGCCATGTGCATCGGTCAATCGTCCGTGCGCGCCGGGTCCAATGCCGATGTAGTCGCCGTACTTCCAATAGACGTGATTGTGTCGCGATTCATCGCCCGGGTGCGCATAGTTTGACACCTCATATCGATGCATGCCGGCTTGCGCGCAGATGTCCCTCGTTTCTTCAAACATGTCGGCGGACAAATCTTCGGACGGAAGTCCTGCAAGGCGGCCGCGTTCGTACCGGTCCCCGAAGGCGGTCCCCGGTTCGATCGTGAGCTGATATAGCGATAGATGCCCATTTGCCATTGTTAGAGCCTGATTCAGTTCAGACTCCCATGCTTCAAGCGATTGATCCTGACGCGCATAAATCAAGTCAAAGCTGGTCCGGGAAAAGACACGGGCAGCAACATCCAAAGCCTTGTAAGCTTCTTTGACAGAGTGGATGCGGCCGAGCCTTTTCAGGTCCGCGTCATTCAGGGCTTGCACACCAAGAGACACGCGATTGACCCCAGCCACTTGGTATCCTTGAAATCGATCAATTTCTACTGAACTTGGGTTCGCTTCCAAAGTGACTTCCACATCGTTCGACAACCGCCAGTGTTGAGAGATGCAGTCCAAAACAGCGGCAACTGTTTCGACCTTCATCAGACTGGGTGTTCCACCGCCGAAATAGACAGAATGTAAAACGCGGTCGGGGAACTCAGCCGCATATCGGGAGATTTCGGACAGATAAGCCTTTCGCCAGGCATCATGATCAATGGACTGGGAAACGAAGCTGTTGAAATCGCAGTAGGGACACTTGGCGTCGCAAAAGGGCCAGTGGATATAAATCCCAAACCCACCGTTTTTCCAATCTTCAATCAAAGATCTTTGACACCATGGAGTCGATTGCTCGGGCGCGGTGGCTTATCCGGTTCTTGTCCGCCCAATCCATTTCACCAAACGTGATGTCATAGCCAACTGGTCGGAAAATCGGATCATATCCATGACCTTCTCTACCACGAGGGGGCCAAACGAGATCCCCGGAGACATGTCCTTCGAAGACTTCATCATGTCCATCAGGCCAAGCCAGCACCAAAGTTGCACAGAATCTTGCAATCCGGGGGTGCGGCGCATCCGCTTGTTCCAAGAGGTCATGGGTTTTTTGCATCGCCATCATGAAATCCCGTCCATCAGGAGTTTCAGCCCAATCCGCCGTATACACGCCCGGCGCACCGTCCAGAGCGCCAATTTCTATGCCGCTGTCGTCAGCCAACGCTGGCAAGCCAGTGGCTTGGGATGCTGCATGTGCTTTTATCCGCGCGTTGCCCACGAACGTCGTTTCAGTTTCTTCTGGCTCAGGCAGACCGTGATCCGCCGCTCCGGAGATCGAGATCCCCATTGCACCGAAAATATCCTTCATTTCCTGCAACTTGCCACTGTTGTGCGTCGCAACCAGTAGAGACTTGTCCGTGAACTTGCGGGTCATGACGTCGCGGCGGCCTGCGCTGCAACCAATTCCGAAACACCTTTTTCGGCAAGGTCGATCAACGCATTCATCTGATCGCGGCTATATGTGGACCCTTCGGCTGACATCTGAACTTCGATCATCTTGGACGAGTCGGTCATTACGAAATTCCCGTCAACTCCAGCTTCGCTGTCTTCAGGATAGTCGAGGTCCAACACGGGTTGGCCCGCATAAATTCCACAACTGATAGCGGCAACATGATCTGTGATTGGGTCACTGGTCACGATACCGGCATTTAGCAGCTTGTTCACCGCGAGACGTAGAGCGACCCAACCACCTGTGATCGAAGCGCACCGTGTACCACCATCTGCTTGCAAGACATCGCAATCGACTGTGATCTGACGCTCACCCAAAGCGACTCGGTCTATCCCGGCGCGAAGGGATCGTCCGATCAGGCGTTGAATTTCAACTGTTCGGCCGCCTTGTTTGCCCGCAGCTGCTTCCCGACGCATTCGCGTGTTGGTGGCGCGCGGAAGCATTCCGTATTCCGCGGTGACCCAGCCGAGTCCGGAGCCTTTGATAAACGGAGGAACGCGATCTTCGATGGTAGCCGTGCAAAGAACATGCGTGTCACCCATCTTGATCAGGCAGGACCCCTCGGCATGTTTTGTGAAGCCTGTTTCAATTGAAACCTGGCGCATGTCGCTTAAATCTCTGCCCGATGGACGCATTTCGACTTCTCCCTGTTGGTTCAACCGGGATACCGTCATGTTCCAGCGAGGCGCAACCCCGATTGACCTTTCCGCCCCGCCCATTCAAATGAGACATCTTGAAATGAGTTCGACATGACAGATGGACCGAACATTCTGAACGAGATGAACGACCGCTCCCGCGAGGTGTTTCGGCGCGTGGTTGAGGGGTATCTCGAATCAGGGGATCCCGTAGGGTCCCGGACGCTCACGCGGGAGCTGAGTGAAAAAGTGTCTGCGGCAACAATTCGAAATGTCATGCAGGATCTTGAGTATTTGGGCCTGCTTGACAGCCCACATGTCAGTTCGGGGCGTATCCCTACTCAGATGGGTCTGCGGATGTTCGTTGATGGTATTCTTGAAGTCGGGATGCCAGAGGACGAAGATCGCGAAAAGATAAACGCAACATTGGGTGAAAACAGCGGCGATGTTGCCGCGCTTCTGGACCGTGTTGGTTCCGCCTTGTCAGGCGTGACCCACGGCGCATCGCTGGTTCTTACGCCAAAGCGCGAAGCCCCTATCAAGCATATTGAATTTGTGCCGCTGGCTCAGGATCGCGCGTTGGTCGTCCTGGTTTTCGCAGACGGACATGTCGAAAACCGTCTGTTTACTCCGCCATTGGGCCAAACGCCGTCGTCGATGCGCGAGGCGGCCAATTTTCTGAATGCTTTGATTGAAGGCAAAACACTGTCCGATGTCCGCCAGGTCGTTGGTCGCGAAATCGCAAACCGCAGACAGGAGCTTGATTCCCTTGCTCAGGCATTGGTTGAAGACGGACTTGCTGTTTGGACCGACAACGACTCGCAATCGGAACGCTTGATCGTGCGGGGCAGGTCAAACCTTTTGACCGAAGAACAGGGCGAAGAGTTGGAACGCGTGCGCGTGCTGTTTGACGACCTTGAACGCAAGCGCGACATCGCTGAATTTCTAGAACTCACCGAGTCCGGAGAAGGTGTGCGCATTTTTATTGGCTCTGAGAACAAACTTTTCTCACTTTCGGGTTCCTCTTTGGTCGTATCTCCATATATGAACGCTGACCGTAAGGTTGTCGGTGCCGTTGGAGTCATCGGGCCGACTCGTTTGAATTACGGGCGCATCGTGCCGATTGTGGATTACACCGCGCAACTGGTTGGCAAGCTGCTGTCAGATCGGAGTTAGAAGGTAAAATGGCTGATCCCAAGAACGAAGACTTCCTAGAAGAATTCATGTCCGCGACAGGCGATGACGATGTGGAGATGACTTTGGACGAGTTGGCCGAAGAAGATGTTTCCGAAATCGACGCTGTGCGCGCCGAGCGGGATGAGTACAAAGACCGTTTTATGCGCGCCTTGGCGGATGCTGAAAATTCCCGCAAGCGTTCAGAGAGGGATCGTCGCGAAGCTGAACAATACGGCGGGTCCAAACTCGCCCGCGATATGCTGCCTGTCTATGACAACATGAAACGTGCACTGGAAGTCGCAGGTGACGCATCAACAGACGAGACCAAAGCGCTTATCGAAGGCGTTGAGCTGACTATGCGCGAGTTGCTAAACGTATTTTCCAAGCACGGCATCACGCTAATCAGCCCACAAGTCGGCGACAAGTTTGATCCTCAGCAGCATCAGGCCATGTTCGAAGCCCCTGTTCCTGGAACGAAAGCAGGCGATATTCTGGATGTCGCAGCGGAAGGGTTCATGTTGCATGATCGCCTGCTCCGCCCGGCACAAGTCGGCGTATCGTCCAGCCCGGCATCCTAATCCGCTTGGGCAGCTTTTAACTTATAGATTAAGTCCAGCGCTTCTTTTGGCGTGAGTTCGTCAGGATGCGTGTCGCTCAACAGCTCTAGTGCGGGTGACGTCGCAAGTTTGCTGGGTTGCGGTGCTGGGACCGCCGAAAACAGCGGCAGATCATCAATCATTGCGGCTGGGTTAGCCTTTCCATCCCGGCTGCCTTCTTCCAAAGCATCAAGCACGGATCGTGCTCGTTCAATGACACTTGGGGGAAGTCCCGCGAGCTTAGCGACCTGCACGCCATAAGATCGATCTGCTGAGCCTTCACGCACTTCATGTAGGAAGATGACGTCACCTTCCCACTCTTTAACCGCAACTGTCGCATTCTTCACACCATCCAGCTTACCGCCCAGTGCCGTGAGTTCGTGGTAATGTGTGGCGAATAGCGCTCGGCACTTGTTGACGTCATGCAAATGCTCCAGCGTTGCCCAAGCAATCGACAGACCGTCATAGGTCGATGTTCCCCGTCCGATTTCGTCAAGGATCACCAATGCCCGATCATCCGACTGATTTAGGATTGCCGCAGTTTCCACCATTTCGACCATGAATGTTGACCGCCCCCTGGCCAAATCATCAGAGGCACCAACGCGGGAGAATATCTGGCTGACACAACCGATATGCGCTGATTTCGCGGGCACAAAGCTTCCCATTTGTGCAAGGATCGCAATCAACGCGTTCTGTCGAAGGAATGTCGACTTACCTGCCATGTTTGGGCCGGTTAGCAACCAAACGTGGGCCTGATCGTCTTTGGCGGAAAGATCGGCAGAGTTGGCAATGAAAGTATCGCCGCTTTGCCTTTTTAGAGCCTGTTCAACAACGGGATGACGTCCCGCCTCGATTTCAAAGGCGCGGCTATCATCCACCGTAGGACGGGCCCAGCTTTCACGAACCGCCAGTGTTGCCAACGACACATCAACGTCGATGGTGGCCAAAGCACGGCTCAGTTGATGAAGCTTTGCTGCACACGCCATGATGGATGTGCGAAGGGCTTCGAACATGTCACGCTCAATTGCGAGACTGCGGTCACCAGCATTTTGGATGCGCGTCTCAAGTTCCGACAATTCCACCGTGGTGAACCGTACCTGGTTTGCGGTGGTTTGCCGATGAATGAACGTGTCCGACAAGGGCGGTGATAGCATCTTTTCGGCATGAGTTGCTGTCGTTTCCACGAAGTACCCAAGCACATTGTTGTGCTTGATCTTAAGAGAAGAGACACCCGCCATGTTTTGATAGGTGCCTTGCATTTCTGCAATCACAGACCGGCCTTCATCACGAAGCTTGCGCGCTTCATCCAGTTCTGGATTGGCTTCGGGAGCGATGAAGCCACCGTCCCGCGCGTGCAGAGGCAAGTCGGCGATTAGGTTGTGTTCCAACTCCTCTAGAAGCTGATCATGCCCGACAAGATCGGAGTAAGCTTTGGTTAGAAGACTTGGAACGTCTTGAGCAGCGTCCAGAAGACCGGCGATTTGCAGCGACTGTGCGAGTGTGTTTCGAACGGCGCCAAGATCGCGGGGGCCCCCACGTTCCAGCGACAAACGGGACAAGGATCGTTCAAGATCGGGAACCTGTTTCAAAGCATCCGTTAACCTGTTCCGAAGCTCTTGATGCTCAACCAGGTACGAAACGCTATCCAAACGATTACGGATCAACGCGATGTCCCGCGATGGGTTTGATAGTCTTGTCTCGATCAACCTAGCACCAGCAGCTGTGGAGGTTTGGTCGATGACCTGCAGAAGTGTTCCGCCTCGGCCCCCGGACAGACTCTGTGTTAGTTCCAGATTCCGTCGGGTTGCGGCATCAATCTGAACGGAGCCACCAGAGCTTTCCTGCTTCGGTGGCAATAGCAGCGGCAGCTTTCCCTTTTGAGTCAGATCAAGATAGGCGATCAGAGCACCCAAAGAAGAAACTTCTGACCTGGAAAACTGCCCGAACGCTTCGAGGCTTTTGACCGAGTAGCATGAACGTACTCGCTCCTCAGCGGCAGAACTGTCAAACGTGGCGCGCGACAGTTCAGTCAGGGCAATTCCAAAATCAGTCTCTAAATATATCAATTCGCCAAAAATGGCTTCTGAAACAACAAGTTCTGCTGGGGCAATCCGCGCTAACTCCGCCCCAAGGCGGGATTCCGTCGTCGCCATCACGCTGACCGCGCCTGTCGACATATCAACCCATGCCAGGGACGCCTCGTCGCGAACCAAAGAATAAGCCGCAAGGAAGTTGTGTTGCCTTGCGTTAAGAAGGCTGTCTTCCGTCAAAGTGCCTGGTGTGACGATCCGCACAACTTCGCGTCTGACGACTGACTTTGATCCGCGTTTTTTGGCCTCTGCCGGGCTTTCCATCTGTTCGCAGACAGCAACGCGGAAACCTTTCCGGATCAAAGTCAGGAAATAGCCTTCCGCCGAATGCGCTGGGACGCCACACATGGGGATGTCTTCGCCGTCGTGTTTCCCGCGCTTTGTTAACGCGATGTCCAAAGCTTCCGCTGCTGCAACAGCGTCATCAAAGAACATCTCGTAAAAATCACCCATCCGGTAAAAAAGGAGCGCATCTGAATGCGCTGCTTTGATCTCCAGATATTGCGCCATCATTGGCGTGACGGTCATAGCAGCCCCCCGGTTTGCTGCGTGACCATACTCAGCGTGCGCATGGGGTAAAAGGCCTCAATTCGTGTGGTTGAGAAGGGTAAGAGCCCTTGCTAAGACGCTTTGACCAACAAGGAGGATGGGGCATGGCCAAGACCCGAATTACAGACGAAGAGGCGTTGGCCTTTCACCTCGAACCGACGCCCGGAAAATGGGAGGTTCAGGCGACTGTTCCGATGACTACGCAACGGGACCTGAGTCTGGCGTATTCTCCTGGTGTGGCGGTTCCATGTTTGGCGATCTCTGCGTCCCCTGAATCGGCTTACGATTACACGAATAAAGGTAACCTAGTTGCCGTTATTTCGAATGGCACTGCGGTCCTAGGATTGGGCAATTTGGGCGCTTTAGGGTCTAAACCAGTGATGGAAGGCAAAGCAGTCCTGTTCAAACGGTTTGCGGATGTGAACTCGATCGATGTGGAGCTGGACACTGAGGACCCGGATGAGTTCTGCAAAGCTGTCAAGCTGATGGGTCCAACGTTTGGGGGCATTAACCTTGAAGACATCAAAGCGCCGGAGTGCTTCATCATTGAGCAGCGCTTGAAGGAAGAAATGGACATTCCAGTCTTCCATGATGACCAGCACGGTACGGCTGTTATCTGCGCGGCAGGTCTAATCAATGCGCTTCATATCTCGAAGAAAAAGATCGAAGATGTGAAAATCGTCCTGAACGGCGCGGGCGCTGCTGGGATTGCCTGCATTGAGTTGCTGAAGTCGATGGGCGCGCGTCATCAAAACTGCATTGTTTGTGATACAAAGGGCGTGATCTATCAGGGTCGCACTGAAGGTATGAACCAGTGGAAGTCTGCGCACGCTATTAAGACTGAGTTACGTAGTTTGGAAGATGCCATGAAGGGCGCCGACGTCTTTCTGGGGGTGAGTGCCAAAGGCGCTGTTACGCCGGAGATGGTTGCCAACATGGCAGACAATCCGGTCATTTTCGCCATGGCGAACCCGGACCCGGAGATCACACCTGAGGAAGCGCACGAAGTTCGCGTCGACGCCATCGTTGCCACGGGCCGCAGTGATTACCCTAATCAGGTGAACAACGTGCTGGGCTTCCCTTATCTATTCCGCGGGGCGCTCGATATTCACGCGCGTGCCATCAACGATGAGATGAAAATTGCGTGCGCGGAAGCTCTCGCAGCGCTCGCAAGAGAAGACGTTCCCGATGAGGTCGCGTTGGCCTATGGGCGTAAATTAACCTTTGGTAGAGACTATATCATCCCAACACCATTCGATCCGCGTTTGATCTATACGATCCCACCAGCTGTCGCAAAGGCCGGGATGGATACCGGGGCAGCGCGTCGCCCGATCGTTGATATGGACGCGTATGAAGTTGGCCTAAAGTCGCGGATGGACCCGACTGCCAACATCTTGCGCAGCATCAACACTCGCGCCCGAGCCAATCAGGCGCGGATGATCTTTGCAGAAGGTGATGACCCTCGAGTACTCCGCGCGGCCGTAATGTATCAGCGGTCCGGCCTTGGAAAAGCTCTGGTCGTTGGCCGCGAAGACGATGTTCGGGCAAAACTTGAAACTGCCGGTATGGGCGATGCCTCACGCGAACTCGAAGTAGTAAACGCAGCCAATACGGATCAGTTGGAACGGTACAAGTCGTTCCTCTACTCCCGGCTGCAACGCAAAGGGTTTGACGAAAAAGACATCCACCGTCTCGCTGCGCGAGATCGGCACGTCTTCTCAGCTTTGATGCTGGCACATGGACACGGAGATGGACTGATTACCGGTGCGACGCGGAAGTCTGCGCATGTTCTGGATCGGATCAATCATGTGTTTGACGCCGATGCCGCCAATGGTGCAGCAGGTATCACAGCTTTACTTCTCAAAGGCCGCATCGTGTTGATGGCGGATACTTTGGTTCATGAATGGCCAGATCAGGAAGACCTTGCGAATATCGCGGAACGCGCTTCTACGGTTGCTAAAAACCTCGGATTAGAGCCGCGTGTGGCGTTCGTCAGTTTTTCAACCTTCGGCTACCCGGTGTCTGAACGAGCCGAAAAGATGCACGAAGCGCCTCTTGTCCTCGACAAGCGCGGAGTGGACTTCGAATACGAAGGCGAGATGACGGTCGATGTGGCGCTTAACTTAGATGCGCAAGCGGGATATCCGTTTAGCCGTCTGACCGGACCTGCCAATATCTTGGTTGTGCCGGCGCGCCATTCTGCCAGCATTTCTGTGAAGCTCATGCAGGAAATGGCGGGCGCCACCGTCATCGGGCCGATCCTGAGCGGCGTCGATAAATCCATTCAGATCTGTTCGAACTCTCACACGGCGAACGACATCCTGAACATGGCGATCCTTGCGGCGTGTAAGGTCGGTTAACCTCCGGCGAAAGGTGCCGCGCTGCCCCAAAGTTGACGAACCCGTTTGTCACGACCACAGGCTTCGCGGTACCGCTTATACGCCTCGGATTTCTTTTTCACACCAAACCGGGTGAGCACGCGGTCAGAACTTTTGTAGTAATCCTGATGTCCTGCATCGGCGGGGTAAAACGCACCCTCTGTCAGAACAGGGGTCACAATCTTTTGCCCCAGTTGCTTTTCAGCGTCGGCCAGAACCCGTTGGGCTTCTTTCGTTTCTGCGGATGAACCTGAGAAAATTGCAGTGCGATAACCGGACCCTCGGTCGCAAAACTGACCGCCTGCATCCGTCGGATCAACGGAGCGAATGAACATGGACAAGAGCTGAGCGCGCGACACAGTAGACGGGTCGAACGTGATCTGCACTGCTTCGTAGTGGCCCGTCCCGCCCTTCGTCACCTGCTTGTAACTTGGGTTGGCAACTTTACCCCCCGTGAAGCCGGACACGACTTCCTGCACGCCCCGGACTTTCTCGAAATCAGACTCTACACACCAAAAACACCCCCCTGCGACTGTCAGGACATCTGTATCGGCAGAAGCTGCAAATGGCATGGCAGCAAGAGCAAGTGCAGCAAGGAACAAGCGTTTGGGCATCGAACAATCCTCCGGTTTCCTACTTGATGTATGTCTGCGTCTTGTGGCTCAAGTCACGACGGGGTTAGCTCACGGGCAAGTGATAGGAGGTCATCATGCATATTGCCATGTGGTCAGGTCCGCGAAACTTGTCCACCGCCATGATGTATAGCTTTGGAGCGCGTACCGACTTTGATGTGCGGGATGAGCCATTTTACGGCGCATTTCTAAAAGCTACCGGCATTCAGCACCCGATGTCGGATGAGATCATAGAGTCCATGGCGTGTGAGCCAGAGGACGTACTTGCCGACATGCATGCCTACGACACGCCGCATTTGTATTCCAAGCAGATGACCCATCACATGGTTCCCGAGATGCCTCGCGATTGGTTTTCCGAAGCTCGACATGTGTTTCTGATCCGTCATCCCGCGCGCGTTGTCGCTAGCTACTTGGCGAAACGAGAGTCGCCGTGCCTGCAGGACTTAGGATTCCATCAACAGGAAGAGATCTTCCGTCAAACACTCGACTTGGGGCAAACGCCTATTGTGGTCGACAGCTTCGACATTCGAGCCGCGCCGGTTAGAACGTTGGCCGGTTTGTGCCAGAAGCTCGGTCTGGTTTGGGACCCGGCCATGTTGTCCTGGTCTCGTGGCGGGCATGCCAAAGACGGTGTCTGGGCGAACCATTGGTACGGTGCCGTGCATGAATCTACCGGATTTGACACGCCGGAAGGGCCTTTGCCGGACTTGACCGGTGCGGCACAAGATCTCGTCAACGCGGCGATGCCGATTTACGAGCGCATGCGCGCATTTGTTTAACCGACGCGTTTGTTGCGTGCTGCGAGCAGTTTCAAACGCAGGGCATTCAATTGGATGAACCCTTTCGCGTCTTCTTGATCGTATGCGCCAGCATCGTCCTCGAACGTTACGTGCGCTTCTGAATAGAGGCTATGTTCGGACCAACGCCCGACGCACCGCGCGGACCCTTTGTACAGCTTTAGGCGCACAGTACCGGTGACGTGTTCCTGACTCTTGTCGATGGCCGCCTGCAACATGTCCCGTTCCGGCGAAAACCAGAACCCGTTATAAATCAGTTCAGCATAGCGCGGCATCAGCTCATCTTTGAGGTGAGCGGCGCCCCGGTCCAACGTGATGGATTCGATTCCGCGATGTGCCTCTAACAGAAGAGTACCACCAGGTGTTTCATAAATTCCGCGAGATTTCATGCCGACGAAGCGCCCCTCAACAAGGTCCAAACGTCCGCAGCCATGCTTCCCACCAAGTTCGTTCAACTTGGTCAGAATTGTTGCCGGTGACATTATTTCTCCGTTGATAGAGACTGCATCACCTTTCTCGAAACCAATCTCGATATACTCTGGTGTGTCGGGTGCTTGCTCTGGGTGCACGGTGCGCTGATATACATAGTCGGGTGCTTCTTCTGCTGGGTCCTCCAGCACTTTGCCTTCGGACGACGTATGCAGAAGGTTCGCGTCCACGCTGAACGGTGCTTCGCCGCGCTTGTCCTTTGCAATCGGAATTTGGTTCTTCTCGGCGAAGTCGATCAGCTTGGTCCGGCTCGACAGATCCCATTCCCGCCAAGGCGCGATCACCTTTATTTCTGGGTTCAGCGCGTAAGCGGACAGTTCGAACCGCACTTGGTCGTTCCCTTTGCCAGTAGCGCCGTGCGATACCGCATCGGCGCCTTCAGCTGCCGCGATCTCAACCAACCGTTTGGAGATCAGTGGCCGCGCAATGGATGTGCCGAGCAGATACAAGCCTTCGTAGACCGCGTTGGCGCGGAACATCGGGAATACAAAGTCGCGGACGAACTCTTCGCGTAAGTCTTCGATATAGATGCTCGATGCACCCATCATCTCTGCCTTCGCGCGCGCGGGCTCCAGTTCTTCGCCTTGACCCAAATCAGCGGTGAACGTCACGACTTCGCAATCGTACTCAGTTTGCAGCCATTTCAGAATGATGGACGTGTCTAGCCCACCGGAGTAAGCGAGAACAACTTTCTTTGGCGCGTTCATGATCGGATTCCCTTGCAAGTCAGGCGCGGCGATACCGGGTTTCCGAGCTGCTCGCAAGATTGACCGACGTGTAAGATCGGCATAGGCGAGGATCAATTCCGGAGGAGAAGGGGCTAAGATGAACTTTCAGGATGCAGCGCGCACCGCAGAACGGGCAATGCGTGCGGTTTTTGAACCGACACCGTTGCTGCGGAATGATCATCTTTCCCAGAAGTTTGATGCTGACATCTGGTTGAAGCGGGAGGATCTCAGTCCTGTGAGATCCTACAAGTTGCGCGGCGCGTTCAATGCGATGGGCAAGGTGTTGACGCAGACGCCGGATCAAGACCTGTTTGTTTGCGCAAGTGCCGGGAACCACGCGCAGGGCGTGGCGTTCATGTGCCGTCATTTCGGCGTCCGCGGTGTGATCTTCATGCCGGTTACGACGCCTGAACAGAAAATCATGAAAACAACCATGTTCGGCGGGGATATGGTTCGGGTCGAGCTGATTGGCGACTACTTCGATGACACGCTGGCGTCGGCAAAGGAGTTTTGTGCCGAAAAAGGGGGACACTTTCTGTCGCCGTTTGACGACGATGACGTGATTGAAGGTCAGGCGTCAGTCGCAGTGGAAATCGAAGCCCAGTTGGTGAAAGCGCCTGATCGGATCGTGCTACCGGTTGGTGGCGGCGGGCTTTCGGCTGGGGTGATCAGCTATTTCGAGAATGGCTGTGACTTCACGTTGGTTGAACCATTGGGCGCGCCGAGCCTGCGCGCTGCATTGCTGGAAGGGGCGCCAGTGGATGTGTCACCGGTGAACAGTTTCGTGGATGGGGCCGCGGTGGCTCAAGTCGGGTTCAAAACGTTTGATCGGTTGCGCAACGTGAATCCGCAACACGTCCTGAGTGTTCCCGAGGATCGGGTCTGCACCACCCTGATTGAAATGTTGAATGTAGAAGGCATCGTTCTGGAACCCGCTGGCGCGCTATCGATCGAAGCTCTACATGATCTGACCGGAGATATTGCAGGACAAACCGTTGTTTGCATCGCTTCGGGTGGGAACTTCGATTTTGAACGGTTGCCCGAGGTTAAAGAACGCGCGCAACGCTATTCGGGTCTGAAGAAGTACTTTGTTCTTCGCTTGCCACAACGACCGGGCGCCTTGAAAGACTTTCTGAATATTCTTGGTCCTGATGACGATATTTCGCGGTTCGAATACATGAAGAAGTCCGCCCGAAACTTCGGTTCAGTGCTCATCGGGATCGAAACCAGTTCACCGGACAACTTTCGCAAACTGTTCAGCAGTCTTGACGCGGCCGGCTTCACCTACACTGACATCACAAACGATGAGACTCTGGCGCAATTTGTGATCTGACGGTGTGCTTCAACTGGCCAGTTTCATAGTCAGTTGTTCCAAAAATTCCGACTTCGACCTGTTATAGGACGAAACGATTTCGGGCATGTCTACACTGTCGCTGTGACCGGCAGCGGAGGCACTTTCCCCGACGCGACAGAGTTCGGAGAACTCAGCGAACCCGAGGTTGAGAGCGGCACCTTTCAGAAAATGAAGATCATGTTCTGGCGAACGATCTTCTTTTCCGAGTTCCGAGATTGTGCCTTCGACTTCCTCTAGGAACAGCTCGACGACTTCCTCGAAGTCTTCAGCGCCGACTTCATCGCGCAATTCGTTTACTTTGCTCCAGTCTATCAAAGACATATCACACTCATCACTTGATGTTCTGTTTACACAATGAAGCGAGAATCTTTGTGAAACGTGAATGCTGGAAGTGCGATCATGTAAAATTGTCTCTTTCAGGGTTTGTTCACTTGCATATGCGAATTTGCCAAGCAGTTTCCTGTTTGAGGTGTCATGCAGCCACTTTTGTCAAATAACGAAGATCTGGGTGCGACTAACGAACCAGCCGTGACGCGCCGGGTTCTTGTGGTCGACGATAGCCGTCTTCAACGCAAAATTTTGACGTCATCACTACAACGCTGGGGCTATGAAGTCGTTGACGCTGACAGTGCGGAAGCGGCTTTGGAAAGGTGCGCCGAGTTCGTTCCTGACATTATACTTAGCGATTGGATGATGCCAGGTATGACCGGGGTTGAATTCTGCCGCGAGTTTCGCGCCAAGGCAGGAGCGAACTACACGTACTTTATTCTTCTGACTTCAAAGAGCGACAAGGCAGAGATCGCGCTGGGTTTGGAAGCTGGTGCGGATGATTTCCTCACCAAACCAGTCGATTCGCATGAGTTGCGCGCGCGGATTCGGGCGGGTGAACGTATTCTGGACATGCAGACGCGCCTGACACGCCAAAACACAGCACTTGCAGATGCGTTGCGTGAGGTCGAACGCCTGAACGACGCACTAGACAACGACCTGCGAGAAGCGCGGCAACTGCAACAATCGCTACTTCCGGAACGCCACAGTCGCTTTGGCGACTTCGACGTGTCGCTTCTGCTGAAATCGAGCGGTTATGTCGGTGGCGATCTGGTGGGCTTCTATCCCGCTGGGGATGATCATCTGGGTATTTTTTCAATCGATGTGTCGGGTCATGGAATCAGCGCGGCTTTGATGACGGCACGCTTGGCTGGGTTTTTGTCGCCTGTTGCTCCGGATCAAAACGTCGCGCTCAAGCAAACGGCGCCCGGTGTCTATGAACCCGTTCCGCCCGCCGAAGCGATTGCGAACTTGAATCGGCTGGTTCTCGAAGAAATGGAAACAGAGCATTACTTCACGATGCTTTTGGGGAATCTTAACCTCAAGACCGGGTTGATCCGACTTGGCCAAGCGGGTCATCCTCATCCACTGGTGCATCGTGTTGATGGGACGATCACTCAGGAGTCGCCGGGTGGTTTTCCTGTAGGACTTATTGATCTTGCGGATTTTTCGGAAATTGAAGTTCAATTGAATCCTGGTGACAGGTTGTTGTTTCACTCCGATGGTATCACTGAATGTCCGGATCCTGACGGACACCTCATTGGTGAAGAAGGGCTTGAGAGCCTTGCTGAGGAGCTTCGCAATTGTGAAGGGTCCGAGTTCTTTGAAGCCTTGATGTGGAAACTCACAGATTTTGCAAAAGGAACCACGTTACCGGACGACGTTTCCGCGGTTCTTCTGGACTACAAATGCACGCCGGAGTGAACAAACCGGGACATGAAAAAGCGGTCACCTTCGTTTCCAAGAACTTGTGAAGCGAAAGATAGGTCCACCCATTGGGCACTGTGGTCCGGTTCTGAAGGTTCGCCAATCTTGTAAACAGGTCTGGCCACAAAGATGTGGCACAGCTTTTCTGCCCAAAAGCCATATTCAGGCATGAAAACAAATCGCCGGAAAGCACCGATGCGTCGCGGCTTTGAAATCCTCCACCCCGTTTCTTCTCGAACTTCGCGATGTAGCGCGGCGATCACGTGTTCGTCCGGGTCAATGCCACCTCCAGGCAACTGGAAGTCTTGCGTGTCTGAGTGCTGAACAGTCAACAAGACCTGACGGTCACGCGGAAGAATGACGTAAGCCCCGGGCCGCAATCGGTACTGCGTGTTTCGGACGACACTTTCTCCGAGCCGGGGGATCATCGCTTGGGGTTTTCCTTTTGGCCGAGGTGCATATATAGCGCCGGTATGCCAACCTGTGGCGCTTAAGGAAACCCCATGATGATCGGCCAGAAGCTCGCGTGGGACGATACCGTCCTGCCTTTCCAACTTGATACTGCGGACATCCGCGGCCGCATTGCGCGGCTTGATGGTGTTCTGGGCGGAATTCTGAAGCAGCACGAATATCCGACGCAGGTTGAGGCATTGGTTGCAGAAATGGCCTTGCTCACCGCGCTGATCGGCCAAACGATCAAGCTGCGCTGGAAGCTGTCCTTGCAGGTGCAATCCAAGGGAGCTGTTCGCATGATTGCGACGGACTACTATGGTCCAGACGAGGAAGGCCAACCCGCGCGCATCCGTGCTTATGCCAGTTTCGATCGGGACAAGCTGACTGACGCTGCGCCGTTTGAACAATTGGGTGAAGGGTACTTTGCAGTGATGATCGACCAAGGCAAAGGCATGACGCCTTACCAAGGCATCACCCCATTGGATGGTGAATCGCTGTCAGCCTGTGCGCAGGCGTATTTTGCGCAGTCGGAACAGCTCCCGACTCGGTTTGAATTGAGCTTCGGGCAATCTACTGAAGCTGGCGGCGATACCCATTGGCGCGCTGGCGGCATCATGCTGCAGCATCTGCCAAAAGCCTCTCCATTTGCGGCGCAGGGTGAGGGCAGTGGCGCGGTTCTGCAAGCCGAAGACATCGTACATGGCGACGAGGCCGAGAATTGGTCACGCGTGAACATCCTTTTGGACACCGTTGAAGAAATGGAACTGGTTGGGCCGAGCGTTGCACCAAACGACTTGCTGTTCCGGCTGTTTCACGAAGAAACTCCACGGGTCTACGAAGCGCAGCCCGTGAGGTTTGGGTGCACTTGTTCCGAAGACCGCGTGCGTCAAAGCCTGTCGATTTATTCGATGAAAGACATCGAAAAGATGACGACTGATGATGGACGGGTCACGGCAGACTGCCAGTTTTGCGGGTCGCACTATGATCTTGATCCCGGAACATTGGGCTTTGACAACCAGAACAACCCGGATGTCTGAACTGTTTGATCGCTCGATTGCAGCGCTGAGCTCTGCACGTGTTGCATCGTCCGACTTTGATCTGAATACAGATGTCGTCTTGCCAGAAGGACGCAAACTCCGCCCGGCAGGAGTTCTGGTCATCCTTGAGGAGACAACCAATGACTGGCAGGTTTACCTGACCAAACGGTCTTCTGCATTGAAGCACCATCCCGGTCAGGTGGCGTTTCCCGGCGGCAAACAGGATGAGGGAGATATTGATATTCGGGCTGCGGCTTTGCGTGAAGCGAACGAAGAAATCGGATTGCCTCAAGCCAACGTGAATATCGTCGGGACGTTGCCGACGCATGAAACAGTCACAAGTTTTTCTGTCACACCGGTTATCGCGGTGCTGAACAAAAGTTTCGACGTCGTGCCAGAACCGGGCGAAGTAGATGAAGTTTTCACCGTTCCTCTAAAGCACCTTATGAATCCGGAACGATACAGAGTGCAGTCGCGACGCTGGCAAGGACGAATGCGGTCGTATTATGCTGTGCCTTATGGCCCCTATTACATTTGGGGCGCGACAGCACGGATGTTATTCGGATGGGCCGAGGCGACGCGAAAGTGACAACAGTTGGCGGAACCTGGCTCAAAGAGGCGGGGACTCAGAAATTGTTCCAAGTCTATCGCGAGGCCGGTTTCCAACTTCTCGCGGTCGGTGGCTGCGTACGCAACGACTTGTTGGGTCAACCGGTTGCTGACGTCGACATGGCCAGCGATGCTCCGCCGGACGTCGCCACCAAGTTCCTTGAGGCTGAGAACTTCCGCGTCATTCCTACTGGGTTTGATCACGGCACGATCACAGTAATAAGCGACGGAACGCCGTTCGAAATCACGACTTTCCGCAAAGACATCGATACTGATGGTCGTCGCGCAACAGTAGCGTTTTCGACTCGCTTGGAAGATGACGCTGCCCGGCGTGATTTTACGATCAATGCATTGTACGCGGATGACAAAGGGCAAGTGATTGATCCGGAAAGCGGCCTGAAAGACATTGCCGCGCGGCAAATTCGGTTCATCGGTTCCGCACAAGACCGTATCCGTGAAGATTACTTACGCACCCTACGCTTCTTTCGGTTTCACGCATGGTATGCCGATCCAAATGGGGGATTTGATTCTGATGCGTTGGCTGCAATCAGCGCGGAACTGGATGGGCTGGACCAGTTGAGCCGGGAGCGCGTAGGCGCAGAACTGATCAAGCTGTTGAGTGCGCCTGACCCTGCTCACGCGGTTATGGTTATGGCGCAAAGTGGTGCGCTCATGCGGATCCTGCCCGGGTCGGACCCAAAGGCGCTGGGCCCACTTGTGCATCTGGAAGGTGAGCTAGGCTTGACGCCAAACCCTATTCGGAGACTGGCGTCCATTGCACTACCCGAGGCCGCGAAGTCACTCCGACTTTCCAAGGCCCAAATGCGGGATCTGGCGGAAGTCCATCGCTTTGCCACTAGTAGCGAAACGCCCGGTGAAATGGGATATCGCCTTGGTCGGGATACGGGATTGGGTGCGTTGGCGCTCCGTCATGCCCTGTTTGAGCAACCATTTGCCCATAATGCGGTTGAGCAGATCGAGCGTGGAGCAGTGTCCAAATTTCCGATCAAAGCCAAGGATTTGTCTGATCAATTCAGCGGACTTGCGTTGGGCGAAAAACTCCGCGCACTTGAGGCGGAGTGGATCGCCAGCGGTTTCACAAAGACCAAGCCTGACCTTTTGGGGTGACTCAAAGCGAAATTTGTCCTATGACACCGCCAGCACATCCGGAGGGCTGCAGTATGTATCGTGGAATTTGGTTTACCTTCATTTGAACGGTTGATCCATTCCGCATGGGCGACCGACCACCCGTCGCCCCTGACATACTGACTTTCTATCAAGGCCTTGCCCGATGTTCCGTTTTTTCGAAAATCTTGTCGATCCGTTCGCGTCCTATGACGAAAACGATACTCCGCCGCAGTCTTTGTGGCTGTTTCTGAAGAACTATGCCCAGCCATTCCGCAAGCTGTTCCTGATTACCGCATTGATGTCTGTGGTGGTCGCTGCGGTTGAGCTTTGGTTGATCGCTTATATGGGGCGGGTGGTTGATCTGCTTAACGGCTCACCTCAGCAAGTCTGGCAGGATCACGGGGCAGAACTTCTGCTCGTTGCGGCGTTTATTTTGCTGATTAGACCTTTGTTGCAGGCGCTGGACGTGCTTCTGCTCAATAACGCGGTCATGCCAAACTTTGGCGCGCTGATCCGATGGCGCGCGCACCGACATGTATTGCGGCAATCCGTAGGTTGGTTTGAAAACGACTTCGCGGGCCGGATCGCAAACCGGATCATGCAAACACCCCGATCGGCGGGGGAGGTGATCTTTCAGGTCTTTGATGCGATCACGTTTTCCGTCGCTTACCTTGTAGGGGCGATCATCTTGTTATCCGTCGCGGATGTGCGACTGATGCTGCCGCTTGTGCTGTGGTTCGTGCTGTATGGTTTGCTTGTGTATTGGACGATCAAGCGGATCACGCCGGCGTCCAAAGCTGCATCCGATGCGCGATCCACTCTGACCGGGCGCGTTGTGGATAGCTACTCCAATATCCACTCGGTCAAGATGTTCGCGCATCATGACCGTGAACTCGACTATGCCCAGGAAGCGATTGCCGAAACGCGGCGTACCTTCGCGGTGGAGATGCGCATCTTCACCATGATGGACGTGATGCTGGTTCTACTGAACGGGCTGTTGATCATCGGCGTCGTGGGTTGGGCGATCTTGCTTTGGATGCAAGGGTCGACCAGCGTTGGGATCGTCGCGGCTTCGACAGCTTTGGTGTTGCGGCTGAATGCGATGACCGGCTGGATTATGTGGGCACTGACGAGCTTCTTTCAAGAACTCGGCGTTGTGGCTGAAGGAATGGAAACCATCGCGCAGCCTATTGATCTGGTGGATGCACCGGGTGCGGCGCCACTAAATTTGACACAAGGCAAGATCACGGTCGACAGCGTCTCCCACCACTATGGGCGGGATTCTGGCGGCCTTGATAAAGTGCGCATGACGATTCAACCGGGCGAAAAGATCGGGCTGATCGGGCGCTCTGGGGCAGGCAAGTCCACTTTGGTCAAGCTGCTCTTGCGGTTCTATGACCCGGAGCAGGGACGCATTCTGATTGATGGGCAGGATATCGGCCAAGTCACGCAAGACTCGTTGCGGCTGAATATCGGGATGGTTCAGCAGGACAGCTCTCTGTTGCACCGGTCGGTGCGGGACAACCTGCTTTATGGCAATCCCAACGCGACCGAGGATGAGATGATTGCCGCCGCGAAACAGGCTCAGGCGCATGACTTCATTCTCGACCTCACGGACCCGAAGGGGCGGACCGGATACAATGCCCATGTGGGTGAACGCGGTGTGAAATTGTCGGGCGGTCAACGCCAAAGGGTGACACTGGCCCGTGTGATCCTAAAAGATGCACCCATTCTGTTGCTGGATGAAGCGACCTCTGCTCTGGATTCAGAGGTCGAAGCGATGATCCAGAAAACGCTCTATGGGATGATGGAGGGTAAAACCGTTATCGCGATTGCGCACCGCTTGTCGACCATCGCGCAGATGGATCGCATTTTGGTCATGGATCAGGGCCGCATCGTCGAAGAAGGCACGCATGACGCGCTTTTGGCTAAAGGCGGACTATATGCTGGGTTCTGGGCCCGCCAATCCGGTGGATTCGTGCTGACAGATGACAGCGAGGCCGCGGAATGAAACCGCAAAACTGGATCGACCCATTTGCACCAGCGGACACGCCCCCACCCAACACGTTGGGGGCGTTTTTCGGCTGGGCGCTGAAAGGAACCTGGGGGCCGTTGTCTCTTGCCTCGGTCGTTGCGATCGCGGGCGGTGTGCTGGAGGTCTTGGCCGCATGGATCCTCGGTGATCTGATCGATGCTGCCCTTGCCAGCGGTCCGACGAACTTCTTCGGTGATCAGACGTGGTTGCTGATCTGGGGTCTCGTGTTCTTTGTCGTGCTGCGTCCGATCCTGTTTGGGCTGAACGCATACATTCAGGCCGTCGTTATCCAGCCGAGTCTGATGAACCTGACTCTGTCGCGGTTGCATCGACATACGCTTGGGCAGTCGGTGACGTTCTTTGACGACGACTTTGCAGGTCGGATCGCGCAGAAAGAAACCCAGACCGCGACCGCGCTCAACGATGTGGTGATTGAAACGATCCAGACCGTGCTGTTCGCCTCTGCCTCTGTGATTGGTGCGCTGTGGATGGTGACCACGATTGACTGGCGGATCGGTATTCCGTTGGTGCTGTGGCTGGCGGGGTATGCGTTGTTCATCCGCTATTTCATCCCGCGCATCCGGCTGCTGTCCAAGGCCCGGGCCGAAGCTCGGGCTAACGTAACAGGGCAGATCGTGGATACGGTCACGAACATCAAAACTGTGCGTTTGTTTGCCCATGCCGATCACGAAGACCGCGCGGCGCTGGGCGCGATGGGGCAATATCGCCAACGCTTTATCGAGTTCGGGTCTATGGCCGCGGCGTTTCGGTTCTGGCTGATGACGCTGGCAGGTCTGATCCCGGTTCTGTTGCTGGGTGTCGCGCTGTTTTACTGGTCGCGCGGTGCTGTCACTGCGGGTGAGATCGCTGCAACTGGCACAATTGGTATCCGGTTGGCTCAGATGACTGGTTGGGTCAGCTTCACGCTGATGGGGATCTATTCCAACATCGGTGAAGTCGAAGACGGCATCCGCACCCTGTCGCCGCCTCACACACTGATCGATGATCCTGATGCGCAAGCGTTGAAGATCTCCAAAGGCGAGGTCCACTTTGACGCGCTCACCTTCGGTTATGGTCGAGACGTGGGTGGTGTTCGTGATGTGGACCTGACCATCCAGTCGGGAGAGAAGCTAGGGATTGTTGGAGCCTCGGGCGCCGGGAAATCCTCTCTCGTGTCATTGCTGTTGCGGCTCTACGATACCGAACAGGGGCGCATTCTGATCGATGGTCAGGACATTTCCCGCGTGACGCAAAACAGTTTGCGCAGCCAGATCGGGATGGTCACGCAAGACACCGCGATGTTCAATCGTTCGGCGCGGGACAACATTTTGTATGGTCGCCCCGACGCGACAGAGGTCGACGTCATCCGCGCAGCGGAACAAGCCGAAGCGCATGCATTTATTCAGGACCTACGCGATGGGCGTGGGCGGTCAGGCTATGACGCGCATCTCGGCGAACGTGGTGTGAAATTGTCCGGTGGGCAACGTCAGCGGATTGCGCTGGCGCGTGCGATCCTGAAAGACGCGCCCATTCTGGTGCTGGATGAAGCGACAAGTGCGCTCGATTCCGAAGTCGAAGCGGCGATTCAATCGGCTCTAACACGCGTGATGGAGGGCAAGACTGTGCTAGCTATTGCGCACCGTTTGTCTACTTTGTCTGAAATGGACCGGTTGATTGTCATGGATCAGGGCCGGATCGTGGAAACCGGTAGCCACGACGCGCTTCTGACAAAGGGTGGTCTTTACGCACAGTACTGGCATCGCCAGTCCGGAGGGTTTATCCGCACCGAAGCAGCGGAATAACCGGGGACGGAAATGGTAGAAGTCACGATCAGGGCCTTGGGTCGTCAAGGCGATGGCATTGCGGACGGCCCGGTTTTTGCGCCTCGTACGCTGCCCGGTGAGACTGTGTCCGGTACGGTTGAGGGCGACCGTCTGGTCGATATTCGAATTGTCGATCCGTCCGCTGATCGGGTTTCGCCGCCGTGCAAGCACTTCAAAGCCTGTGGTGGGTGCCAGATGCAGCATGCCTCCGACGATTTGGCCGAAGGCTGGAAGCGGGAGATCGTCGAAAACGCGTTGCGTGCACAGGGGTTGGACGTTCCGATTCGGGGGGTCGAGACATCTCCACCCCGGAGCCGCAGGCGCGCCAAGTTCACTGCACGCCGGACGAAGTCGGGGGCAATGGCAGGATTTCATGCCCGCGCGTCCGATACCGTGATCGACGTGCAAGATTGCCACTTGATAACTCCGGTACTGGCTTCTGGCTTGGAGTTGTCGCGCGCTTTGGCAGTGGTTGGGGCCAGCCGAAAAGGCGAAATGGCTGTCCATTGTACCGAGGTTCAGGATGGCTTGGACGTCATGGTCACAGGCGGCAAGCCGCTGGACCGCGATCTGCAAGCCGGATTGCCACCGATTGCCGTGAAACACGGCGCGGTGCGGCTGACTTGGGATGGAGAACTTGTCGCGCAATCAACACCACCGAGACAGCAACTGGGCGAAGCGCAGGTTGTCCTATCTCCTGGGGCTTTTCTGCAGGCAACCAAACATGGGGAGCAAACTCTGCAATCTTGTGTGTTGGAAGCGACCGAGGGCGCGTCGCATGTCGCAGATCTGTTTGCAGGTTGCGGGACGTTTGCTCTGTGTCTCGCGACGCGCGGTCCTGTCGCAGCCGTTGAAGGTGATAAAGCCATGACGCGGGCATTGCAGGAGGCGGCTAACCACGCAGGGCTAACCCACCCAATCAAGGCGACAACCCGCGACTTGTTTGATGACCCGTTAACGACGGTAGAGCTCAACAAGTTTGACGCCGTTGTGCTTGACCCGCCACGCGCCGGAGCGGCCGCGCAAGTGTCAGAACTGGCCGCGAGCACTGTGCCGACTATTTCCTATGTATCCTGTGATCCCGCGACTTTCGCGCGTGATGCGAAAAACTTAACGGATGGGGGGTACACCCTCGATTGGGTGCAGGTTGTGGATCAATTTCGCTGGTCCCCGCATACGGAGCTTGCCGCGCGGTTTTCGCGGCACCATATGCGGCCCGACACAGCTTGAAGAGGACGACAATGGAATTTCGCGCATCGCTGGCTCAATGGCTGGACCGCCCCTTGGTGCGGAACTTCATCATCGGGGTGATCCTGTTCAACGCGGTGATCCTTGGGTTGGAAACGTCCGATGCTGCGATGGCGGAAGCCGGTGTTTTGATCCTTTGGCTGGATCAAGTCTGCCTGTATATCTTCGTTGTCGAACTTGTCCTGAAGCTGATTGCGCATGGCGGGCGGTTCTTCCGCAGCGGTTGGAACCTGTTCGACTTCGCGATTGTGGCAGTGTCACTGATCCCGGCCACGCAAGGTTTCTCCGTTCTCAGGGCGTTGCGTATCTTGCGGGTTTTGCGCGTTATTTCCGCTGCGCCATCGCTGCGCCGCGTGGTCGAAGGGCTGGTGACTGCGCTTCCCGGTATGGGGTCCGTGTTCCTGCTGATGGCGATCTTGTTCTATATCGGCGCCGTGATGTCGACAAAACTGTTCGGAGCTTCGTTCCCGGAGTGGTTCGGATCGATCGGATTGTCGGCCTACACGCTGTTTCAAATCATGACGCTGGAAAGCTGGTCGATGGGCATCGTCCGCCCAGTGATGGAGGTCTATCCCTATGCCTGGATGTTCTTCTTGCCGTTCATACTGGTGACGACCTTTGCAGTGGTGAACTTGCTGGTCGGTCTGATCGTGAATTCTATGCAGGACGCGCATCAGGAAGAGGACCGCGAATTGACCGACAATTACCGGGATGAAGTCTTGCGCCGACTCGAGGGGATCGAAGCGCGCCTTAACCAGCAAAAGTAGTAATGACGTGCGCGTGAACGGCACCCAATTTCTGCTAGGCGAACATGTTCAAACCGTGGTATTCCTGCCCAAAAAGAGGTTTGAGCAGTTCGATGCTTAGAAGAAATTTTTTTCTGACAGCGGCCGCTGGCACAGTTCTGGCCGGATGCGGCGGTGGTCGGTCCAAATTCAAGTCATATGATGGTCCTGAAGTCGAAGGGATTGTGGTCAACAAAGGTGCCCGGCGGATGTATCTGGTGGGGGACGATCGTGTTCTGAAAAAGTACCGGATCAGCCTTGGATTTGCGCCAACAGGCGACAAGCAATTCGAGGGCGACGGCAAAACACCTGAAGGCACCTACAGGATTGATCGTCGAAACCCGAACAGTCGGTTTCACTTGTCCCTTGGTATTTCCTATCCAAGCGCCCAAGACATCGCGGAAGCGAGGGCGATGGGGAAACGCCCGGGTGGAGACATCTTCATCCACGGGCAGGAAAACCCATTCAAGAAGAATACTGGTGAAAACTGGACTTGGGGCTGTATCGCCGTCAAAAACCGCGAGATGGAAGAGATCTATGCGATGGTGAGGAACGGTACGCCGATCACCATCAATCCGTAGTTCAGGACCCGGTCACCATCGTCCACCAAATCTTACCGTTCGGCTCCTGATACCAGGAAAAACCTATCCGTGTGGCGGAAGGTGCCAGGATCACGCGACGTGTGTCCGGCTGATCCATCCATGCACCCAGCGTTTCAAGCTCGGTTTCGTAGGTCTCGGAGATGTTCTCACCAACCAACGTGCCGTCAAACCCAACGCGGCGGACACGATCAATCGGGGAAGACCCGTCAGACCCGAAGTGCCACGGGCGGTTTTGCACAGACATATCACGGGAATGGGTCGCAGCGGCAGCGTTCAGTTTGGCATCAAAGCTTAGTGGAGAGACGCCCGCAGCCTGACGCAGCGCATTTACGGAATCCA
>CAZDXI010000005.1:41365-42975 GCA_964509095.1 uncultured Rhodobacterales bacterium | reverse complement strand
GTTGTCGGTCATCGCCTCGACGATCACGGCGACACCGCCGGGGCCATAGCCCTCATAGCGGATTTCTTCGTAATCATCGCCCTCATTGGCCATAGATTTTTTGATCGCGCGGTCGATCACGTCCTTGGGTACGGACTGGCTTTTGGCTTCCTTCACCGCAAGACGCAGGCGCGGGTTCTTGTCGGGGTCCGGGTCGCCCATCTTGGCGGCAACGGTGATTTCCTTAGCGAGCTTGGAAAACAGCTTGGAACGCGCCGCATCCTGACGCCCTTTGCGGTGCTGGATGTTTGCCCATTTTGAATGGCCTGCCATGGGGATGTCTCCTCGTCTCAAGGCTGATCTTTGGCGCGTCTTCTAGGCCATCAAGCGGGGGTGCTGCAAGGCTTGACCATATGCTGCGCAAAGCCCATCTTGCGCGGCAAAACCCTGAGCAGGATAAACAGTGGCACAGCCCGGCCCTTTCGCCCCATTTGAGTTCATGATCGCGTGGCGATATCTGCGCGCGCGCCGCGCCGAAGGCGGGGTCAGCGTAATGACGTGGATTTCGCTGATCGGGATCACGTTGGCGGTGTTCGCGTTGATCGCAACACTGGCTGTCAGGTCGGGGTTTCGCGCAGAATTGGTGGATACGATCTTGGGCGCGAATGCCCATGTGACCGTCTATTATCAGGGCCAAGTGCAGGAAAATGGCCGTGTGGACCGCACCATTCCCGACTACGTAGCTTTGGCCGAACGTCTGCGCGATGTCCCCGGCGTGACCCGCGCCGCGCCGTTGGTGCGCGGAGAGGTCCTTGCCAACGCCCAAGGCAACAACGCGGGCGCGCAGGTCTACGGCATTGCGCCCGAAGACTTGCTGACGATCCCGCGCATTGCGGAGCCGGAAAGCCAGCTTGGGTCGATTGAGAATTTCGCGAACGGCGTCGCCATCGGCTCGGGCCTTGCGCGCGAATTGGGCGTGACGGTCGGAGATCGCATTAAGCTGATCTCGCCGGACGGAGCCAAGACCCCGTTTGGCACCAAGCCGCGCGTATCGGCGTATGAGGTGACGTATATCTTCACCGCCGGGCGGTTCGACATTGACCGCGCCCGCGCTTATCTGCCGATTTCTGAGGCGCAGCCGTTCTTCAACCGCGAAGGCGTCGCGACCGAGATCGAAGTGATGGTCGAAGACCCCGAGGCGCTGGACGGAATGCGCACCGCGTTGCGCGAAGCCGGGGGGGACCGTGCGCAGTTGTGGACATGGCTCGACGCGTCGGGCGGCTATTTGCGCGCGCTTGAGGTGGAGGACAATGTGATGTTCATCATCCTGTCGATCCTTGTGCTGATCGCGTCGATGAACATCGTCTCGGGCCTCATCATGCTGGTGAAAAACAAGGGTCGCGATATCGGCATTCTGCGCACGATGGGCCTGACCGAAGGGTCCATTCTGCGGGTGTTTTTCCTATGCGGCGCGTTCACGGGCATCCTCGGTACTTTGGCCGGGGTCGTGCTTGGGTGCCTCTTTGCGATCTACATCGATCCAGTGTTTTCCTTTGTGAATTGGGCCATGGGCGGCGGGGTTTGGGACCCGTCGATCCGGGGCATCTATGCACTGCCCGCCGAATTGCACC
>CAZDXI010000005.1:0-41355 GCA_964509095.1 uncultured Rhodobacterales bacterium | reverse complement strand
AATTGCACCTGCGCGATGTGCTCACCGCCTTGGCCTTGTTGTTGGGCCTGTCCTTCGTGGTCACGTGGTTCCCGGCCCGCCGCGCCGCGCGTCTGAACCCGGTGGAGGCGTTGCGCTATGAGTGACGTGTTGCGGCTGAGTGGGCTTGAGAAACGCTACAATGCCGGAACGCCCGGAGAAATCACGGTGCTGTCCGGTGTCGATCTGAACCTGCAACCGGGTGAGATCGTGGGTCTTATCGCGCCCTCGGGGGCGGGGAAATCCACGCTGCTGCATATCGCCGGGCTGCTCGATCAACCGGACGCGGGCGAGGTCTGGTTGAACGGCGCGCAGATGAACGGTCAGCCGGATGCGGCCCGCACGCTGGCGCGGCGCGATCAGGTGGGGTTTATTTATCAATTCCACCATCTTCTGCCGGAGTTCAGCGCGCTGGAAAACATCGTTCTGCCGCAACTCGCCGCCGGGGTTGCCCAAAGTGCTGCGGAAACCCGCGCGCGGGATCTGCTGACCCGCGTCGGCGTCGCTGAACGCGCCAATCACCGGCCCGCAGAGATGTCCGGCGGTGAACAACAGCGCGTCGCGTTTTGCCGGGCGCTTGCTAACAGTCCGTCCGTACTGCTGGCCGATGAACCCACCGGGAACCTTGATCCTGCAACCTCGGATCAGGTGTTCGACACGCTGATGGGCCTCGTGCGTGACCAAGGCATGAGCGCCCTGATCGCCACCCATAACCATGACCTCGCCGCGCGCATGGACCGCACTGTGCGACTCGACGCGGGAATTTTGAAAGACGCCAATGCCTGATATCACAATCGCCGAAATCGAAGAAACCACCCGCGCCGCGCTTCTGGCCCATGGGGCAGCCACGTTCCAAGCGGCAGAGGTCGCCAAAGCCGTCGCCAAAGCCGAAAGTGTCGGCAACAAGATTTGCGGGCTCTATTATCTGGAAAGCTATTGCCAGCAATTGCGCTCGGGCCGCGTGAATGGCGCTGTAGAGCCGGTCGTGACGCAACCGCGCGGCGGAGAGGTGAGCGTCGATGCGGGCTTTGGCTTTGCCCAGCCCGCCTTTGCCCGAGGGCTGGATGCCGCGATTGCAGCGGCCAAGGCGCAAGGCATCGCGCGGCTCGCGATTTGCCACGCGCATACCTGCACGTCACTGGGGTATTTCACCGAACAGATCGCCCAAGCGGGCCTGATCGGGCTGGGCTTTACCAATGCCTCGCCCATCGTGGCGGCTCCGGGTGGGAAAACCCGTGTGATCGGCACGAACCCGATGGCCTTTGCCGTGCCGGACGGCGCAGGCGGCGTGGCGATGCAGTTCGACCAATCCACCACCACCGTGGCTTTGGGCAAGATCACGATGGCGAAGGCAGCAGGGGAGACGATCCCCGAAGGCTGGGCCGTGGACGCTGATGGCAAGCCGACGACCGATCCGGAGGCCGCGCTGACGGGTTCGCTGGTCTCCGTTGGCGGAATGGAAGCCGGTTACAAAGGCTGGGGCTTTGGTCTGATGGTCGAAATCCTCGCCGCCGGGTTGACGGGCGGCACGTTCAGTCGGGATGTGAAGCCGTTGAAGGCGCCAGAGGGTGCGCCGCACGACTTGGGCCAGTTCTATGTCCTTATTGATCCAGAGGGTGCGCACGATTTTCACGCGCGCGTAGATGCTTTGGCGGCTGCCGTGACTGTGGATGAAGGTGCGCGTATGCCGGGCCAAGGCAAGGAACCCGCAACGGTCGTGAGCCTTGGCGACGATATCTGGGCTTTGACGCAACGCCTGGCCGGCGTCTGACTGCATCTTTGCATCCCGAGGGCGAACTTTGACCGGGCCGGTCAGGCGATTTGTGTGATCCAGACACCCAAAGCCATGACCGCAATCCCTGCGGCTCGGGTAAGGTTCAGTGGCGAAATCTGTGCGCCAAACAGACCGAAATGATCGATTGTCGCCGCCGAGATCAACTGTCCAAGCAGCACAAAGAACACGGCGTTGCCAACGCCAAAACTGGGCGCGATGTAGGTCACCGACAGGACATAGAACGCAACGAGTGTGCCCCCAAGAAGCAGGTGCCGTGGAGCCGTCAAAACACCCTTGAGCGCAGACGGACCCGTCACCAGTGTCGCGACCAGACAAACCAACAACGCTACGCAAAACAACACCAAGGCGGCTGCAGACGGTGCGCCCATGTGCTTGCCCAACGCAGCGTTCAGGGCAGCCAGCGTCGGAATGCCGATTCCTGCAGCCAACATGATCAAAGCATAATGTGTCATGGTGTTCCTTCACGCTCCGTGGTTTGATCTGGATCATGGCGGTTCGTCGAAAGACGAACAAGACTGATTGCAGAGATGGGAGATGATGATGAAACGAGCAATCTTTGCAATTGCGATCACGGGACTGACGGGCTGTACGATGCCGGATATGCCCGAACCGCCAGAAGGCGCGAAAGCCTTCGCGGAAAACTGCGCGGCCTGCCACGGTGCAGACGCGACAGGGGCGGGGCCTGAAACATTGGGGATTGGGAAAGTGCCCCCGAATCTGACCCAGATTTCCGCCCGGAATGATGGGGTGTTCCCACGGGCCAACGTTTTGTCGATTATTGATGGCTATCGCGCCGGTACGCATCCCGGCCGTGTCATGCCAGAGTTTGGCGCTGATCTCTCTGGTGACCTTGTTCCGGTTGTAATCGATGGTGTTGAAACGCCCACACCACGAAAGCTGGCGGCCCTTCTGAGCTACCTTGAGAGCATTCAGGAATAGCGGCCAAACAAACCTATTTTGTACGTCAGTGAAGCGCCAAACAGGTTGCCTCTTGCCCGTTTTCGTATACTGTATACAGTACGCGAAAGCAGGGAGGATGACCCATGTGTGGAATCGCCGGACGGATATTGAACGCACCGGGCAAGGTTGGAAACGACCTCGTTGAATTGATGGATGCGCAAGAGCATCGCGGGGCAGACAGCACAGGCTTTGCCATCTACGGACCAGAGCGGGACACAGGGTACGTTTTGCGCGGTATGGGCTTTGACAAAGCTGGCATGGACGCTGACTTGTCGGATTTTGCAAACGTGCTGAAGGAACACGGAAGTGAACATCTGTCCGATCCACAGATCCTGACTGACGCGAACCAACATTATTGCTTTCGGATGGAAATTTCTGACCCGCGCGACCTTGCCGCGTGGGTCAAGGACGCTGATACGTTGACCGACCGGATTGAAATTCAGTCCTGCGGACGCAGCCTTGAAATCATCAAGGATATTGGCGGCTCTCAAGAGGTGGCGGACAAACACGGCGTGCGCGATATGATCGGCACGCACGGGCTGGGCCACGCGCGACTGGCGACCGAAAGCTCGGTTCTGCCCAACGCGTCCCACCCGTTCTGGGCGCGACCGTTCAGCGATGTGGCGATCGTGCATAACGGGCAGATTACGGATTACTTCACATGGCGCGAGAAGCTGGAACGGCAGGGCTATCGGTTCCTCACTGGCAATGACTCTGAACTGATTGCGGTTTGGGTGAGTGACCAGATGAAGGCGGGTCTGACGATGCAGCAGGCATTGACCAAGTCGATCAGCGCGATTGATGGCGTGTTCACATACATGATCGCCAACCCATCGGGCATCGGCTTTGCAAAGGACCGGTTTGCGATGAAGCCACTGGTGGTGATTGATCAGAATGGTGAGCTGGCGATGGCGACAGAAGAACAGGCCGTCCGCCGCGTGTTTGCGGATGAATGTGACGTCATCAATCACGACGGCCCGAGCTTGACAGGCATTTGGGGTGTCGGGAACCGAAAGGTGGCCGCATGAGCGAACATGTCGTCGATGTCGGCAAGCGCCACATCAAGGAAATAAATGAGGAAATTCAAGAGGCCGCAGCGGCTGGTAAGTCGATCCGCGTGATCAATACGCTCAGCCGACACAATCTTGGCGTCGGTCTGCCTGATGGGTGCCAGATCAGCTTTGAAGGGTCCGTTGGCTACTATTGTGGTGGTCTGAACGTGGGCGCGACCATTGATGTTGAACGCAACTGCGGCTGGGCGCTGGGCGAAGGCATGTCGAAGGGCCATATCACCGTCGGAGGCCGCGCGGGCATGTCCTGCGGTGCGGCGATGATTGGCGGGACAATCCATGTGAAAGGCGATGCAGGCCCGCGCTGCGGCGTGGCGATGAAGGGCGGCAATATCGTGGTTGAGGGCACAATCGGATACCAATCCGGCTTCATGGCGCATTCCGGCAAGATCATCGCGTTGGGCGGGGCGGGCGAATCCTGCGCCGATGCGCTGTGGGAAGGCGAGGTTTGGGTTGCAGGTCCAGTGGAGAGCCTTGGCGTCGATGTGAACGTGGTGGAACCAACCGCCGAAGAGGTCGCCGAGGTCGATGCGATCCTTGATCCGCTGGGCCTGAAAGATACGTCACGCGATTGGCGCAAGATGGTCAGCGGTCAGCGCCTTTGGTATTTCGAAAGCCGCGATGCCAGCGCGTGGTTGATGATTTGAAAAATGGAGATGGGTGTAACACCCATCCTACACCCGGCCCGATGTCAGGGAGATAAAGCATGTCCGAAGACAAACCTTACGAATACCCGTTTGACCTCCCCGAAGAGGAAGAGATCCGCTTCCGCGACGCAGGCGCCGTCGAGGGTCGCCCGGCAGGGGTGCCATCGTCCTATGACGAAGGCGGATCGACCCGCTGGACGCCGGAGGCGATTTCAGAGGTGCATGCGCTCGCGCAGCTCGGCCGGTATCAGGTGCGCGGCTACAATACATTTAATAAGCGCTTGCCGACCTTTGATGATCTGACTTTTGTGCCTGCGACCATGACCCGCCTGCCATTGGAGGGGTATCGCGAGAAATGTGACACCACGACCATCCTTGGCGGCGGACGCGGGATCGTTGAAAACCCACTGGAACTGAAAATCCCGATCTACATCGCGTCCATGTCCTTTGGCGCGCTGTCGGCTTCGGCCAAGGCGTCGCTTGGCTACGGCGCGTCCAAAGTGGGCACGATGACCTGTACCGGCGAGGGCGGCATGCTGGAAGAAGAGCGCGAAGCGTCTAACCGGCTGGTCTATCAGATGAGCCCGGCACGCTATGGCATCGATCTGGATCACTTGCGTCGCGCAGACGGGTTGGAAATCGTCGTAGGGCAGGGCGCAAAGCCCGGCACGGGCGGATTGCTGTTGGGGATGAAAGTGTCGCCGCGTGTGTCGGAGATGCGGACATTGCCCGAAGGGGTCGACCAACGCTCCACCATCCGGCACCCGGACTTCCTTGGGGCCGATGACCTTGCCGTGAAAATCGAAGAATTGCGGATCGCGACCAACTACAAGGTACCGATCTCCATCAAGATGGGCGCGACCCGCCCGCGGTTTGACGTCGCCGTTGCGGCCAAGGCAGGCGCAGATATCATCGTGGTGGACGGGGCCGAAGGCGGCACCGGAGCCTCGCCCGAGCTGCTGTTGAACCACACTGGTATCCCGACGATCTCGGCCATCCGGGCCGCACGCGAAAGCCTTGATGAGTGCGGTATGACCGGCAAAGTGTCTTTGGTTGCCGCAGGTGGGATCCGCTCTGGCGTGGACGCGGCCAAGGCGCTGGCGCTCGGCGCGGATGCGGTGATGATCGGGAACTCGGCGATGATCGCGATGGGCTGTAACTCCCCCCGTTATCTTGAGGATTACGCGAAGCTCGGCACGTCGCCCGGTGCATGCCATCACTGTCACACTGGAATGTGTCCCGTGGGCGTCGCTACGCAGGACCCGGAACTGGAAAAGCGCATGAACCCCAAGGCAGGCGCGGAACGCGTGGCGAGGTTCCTGACCGCGATGACGATGGAGATCACGGCGCTGGCCAAGGCCTGCGGCAAATCCTCAGTGCACAATCTGGAGGTCGAAGACCTGCGCGCGCTCAGCTTTGAGGCCTCGGCCTTCACTGGTGTGAAGATGGCCGGAATTGACCGGGCGTATGACTGGTGAAGATCGCGGTCCTTGATCTATGTGTCTGGTTGCCTGAATACCAATGGGATCAGGATCGGTTCGGCGATGTCGTCGCTGCTTGGTTGCGGCGGGGTTTGCCGGATGCGGACTTGGACGTCATTCAGGTGGTCGAGGGCGAGGACTTACCGGACCCCAACGCGTTTGACGGCTATGTGCTGTCCGGCTCTGATAAGGGCGTCTATGACGAGGCAGATTGGATGGCGCCGCTGCGCGCGTTCCTTCCAAAGGCACGAGACGCTGGAAAGCCGATCTTTGGCATTTGCTTTGGGCATCAGATCATGGCCGATGTCTTTGGCGGAAAGGCCGAAAAAGTCGGCCCCGCCGAAGTCGGTGTTCGGGAATTTGAGCTTGGCGACACAACCATTCCAGCCCATGTCTGGCATCAGGATCAGGTGACGAAGGTCCCTCCGGGTGCGGAAGTCATTGGATCCGCAGACTATTGTCCGATTGCCGCGCTTGACTATGACTTCCCGGCCATGTCGATCCAGTTTCATCCGGAGTACAGCCCGGATTACATATCGACGTTCCTGAGCCGCAGTCGCGGGAACGTTTTGTCTGAGGGCGAGTCAGACGCAGCTATCGCGCAGCTGGATCAAAGCACCGTGTCGCCGGACTTGTTTGCAAAACAGGCCGCCGCGTTTTTCCGCAATGCACTAGCGTCCTGACGGGCTTTCCTTGGGCGACAACTTGCGCCGCCCGGCGACCTTGAAGCGGTCCGCTGTGCCGTAGTCTTTCATCGCAACGCCCGCGACGAAATCCCCAAAGACCGGCCCGTGCTTGAACAAATGGCCGGAACATCCCCCGGCAAAGAGCACGTTCTCATGCTCGGGGTGCCAGTCCACAATGAAGTGGGTGTCCGGTGTCAGGATCACTTGGTTGAATTTGGAATCCACAACCTTTTGCCCAATCAACCCTGGTAATCGGTGCTGGATGTAGGTGCGCGTTTTGTTGAGCGAGTTCCGCTCAATGATCCGCTCATCATTGTTGATGTCGATAGCAACATTTGGGATCACGACCGCCGCTTTCACGCCAGAGCCTTCGGAAGATGGAATGCCAAACGATCCCTGCCCATGATCGATCCAGCAGGGCATGTTTTCCATATCAAACGCGTCAGACCCGTCAGGCGTGGAGGTATAAAGAACGTTGATCCCCATGATCGCGCTGATCGGTTTGATTGTGCGGGGGAACATCTCTGACATCCAGGCACCGGTGGCCATGACGATGACGTCGGCTTCCAGCGGTTTGCCATCCAGCATCGGGCGCTCAGAGGCATCGGTTGTAACCGCACCTCGTTTGACGATACCGCCTTCCTTCTTGAACAAATCGACCGTGGTGATCACACAACGATGCGCCATAAGCAGCCCGGCTTCGGGCTCGAACAGCGCGTATTTGATCTCATCCACTTTGAATTGCGGGAAGCGGGCGCGGACCTCTTCCGGGGTGAAGCGGTAGTAAGGCACACCCACCTTGTCGAATGTTTCGGAGGTCGCGTCTTCCCAGTCGCAATGCCCTTCCGTGGCAAGGATCAGAGCCCCACATTCGTACATCAAGTTCTGGCCGGTCTCAGCCATCAGTTCCAGCCAACGTGCGCGGCTATCTCGTGCCCACTTGGTGTAAAACTCATCTCGCCCCGAGATCGCGCGGATCACGCGGTTGTAATCGGTGGAGGCCGCACGAGGGTGGCCTGGTTCCCAGCGATCGATCAACGTCACCTGAGCGCCACGACGCTGCAAATGCAGGGCTGTCATGGCCCCGGCAATTCCGCCACCAACAACGATGATTTTCGCGCGCATCATGTTTAAGATAAACCTTGCCGGATACTGTATTAATGGATACTGTATACAGAATGCAGTTCTCTGGCAAGGACTGTAGAACAGGGAGAAAACAGTGCCAGACCAAGATTTTACACTGCCCGAGGGCACGCACACCGTCATCATGGGCTTGGGTGACCCGAACGGAATCATGCGCGGAAAGCGCATCCCGGCGAGCCATTGGGACACGATCTGCGAGAACGGCAATGCGCTGTCCATCGCGCTTTTTGCTATCGATATGACCTGCGATGTCTGGGACACGCCATACGTCAATTTCGACAATGGGTATCCGGACATGCACATGTTCCCGATGACCAAACCCGTGGCGCTGCCGTGGGAGCCGGGCGTGGCGATGTGCATGGGGCGCGCCGAAGGCATGGACCACAAGCCGGTCCCGTTGGACCCGCGCAACGCACTGATCCGTCAGGTCGAGCGCGCAGCTGCGATGGGCTACACAGTCAATGTGGGCACAGAGCTGGAGTTCTATCTGCTCGACCCTGAAACGATGGAGCCGAAGGACGCGGGTATCCAAGTCTACGGGCTCGAACGCGCGGCGGAACTCGAGCATGTGCTGGGGCCAATTCGTCGCCAGATCAACGAATGCGGCATTCCGATTGAACAGTCGAACCCCGAATATGCGGCCGGTCAGGTCGAGGTGAATATCCGCTATGATGAGGCGCTTCTGGCGGCCGACCGCGTGGTGATGTTCCGCACGCTGGTTAAGCAGCTTGCGGGCGCGCATGGCTACAAGGCGACCTTTATGGCCAAGCCGTTCTTTGAGGAATCCGGTAATGGTTTCCACACGCATTACTCGCTCTGGAAAGATGGCAAGAACGTCTTTGCGGACGGCGGCAAGTTAAACGCAACCGGCCGCAACTTTGTGGCGGGGCTGCAAAAACGCATGTCCGAAGCATCTGTGACAGGCTCTGCGACAGTGAACGGGTACCGGCGTCGCGCGGCTTACACGTTCTGCCCGATCAACACGACATGGGGTGTCGACAACCGCACAGTTGGGCTGCGCATCGTTGAAGGCAAAGACAGCGCTGTTCGCGTCGAAAAGCGGGATGCTGGTGCGGATGCGAACCCGTATCTGTTGCTGGCAGCTGATATTGCTGCAGGTCTGGACGGCATCGAACAGGGTTTGGAGCCGACAGTCATTTGCGAGGGCAACGGATATGAAGATGCCGATGCAGAACCGATCCCGACCGATCTGGCGACTGCCATTGAACTCGCACGCGGCTCTGACTGGCTGAAGGACGTGATGGGGGAGCTCAACTACGAGCTTTACATGCAGATGTGCGAACGCGAGATGGAATTCTACAACGAGTTCATCGCAAATCAGGTCACGCAGCTTGAGCGTGATCGCTATCTGGCGAACTTCTGATGAAACTCGGGCGCGTCACTGGGTCGGTCACGGCCACAGCCAAGGATGCTCGCCTCGGCGGGTTGCCGTTGCTGATCTGCGATATTGTGGATGGCAAAGGCAAAGTGCTGTCGGCGGCTGAGGTCGCCGTGGACACTGTCGGTGCCGGGCCCGGGGATCAGGTTCTTATTGCAATGGGATCGGCAGCACGTTTGCCGGTCCAGACCACGGGTGCGCCCGTGGACGCCGTTATCACAGCCATCGTGGATCAGGTCACGCTGGCTTAAATCTTTCCGTCGGAACAGGAGTTTACGGATATGGCAAAACCAGCAGCAGGGCAGGCCGCCCTTGGCATGATTGAAACGCGCGGACTTGTTGCCTCGATTGAGGCGGCAGACGCGATGGTCAAAGCGGCCAGCGTCAGCATCGTCACGCAGCACAAAGCCGGCGGCGGCTTGATCGCCACACTGGTTCGCGGCGAAGTAGGCGCCGTGAAAGCAGCCACGGATGCGGGCGCAACAGCGGCCAACAAGATTGGCGAGGTCGTTTCCGTCCATGTGATCGCACGTCCCCACGATGAGTTGGAAGCCATCATTGAGGGCCTTGCGGGCTGAACGGGCGCATTTTTGTGATGCAAAGATGCTCGGGAGTTTTGCGAAAATTCTTGATCCCGCCTGTGGGGAGGAGCGCGTCTTATGAGTAACCCTTTTGCGGATTTTGCCGAAGCAGCCGCACGTCCTGCGGGGGCAGGCTCTGCCGTGGCTGCGCCGCGTTTTGGACGCGTGGCTGTCCTGGGAGGCGGAGTCGACGCGCGTTTGATCGCAGCACTTTCGGTGAGCGAAGGGGCGGAGGTCACATTATTCTCTGCCTATGGGCAGGAATTGGATGCGATGCGGGCAGGCTCTGGCATCGCGTTGCGCGGCGCGGGCCCGGTGGGCAGCTATCAGGTGGACCGAGCGGACGCACCCTCCGTCAAACTGACGGCAGAGCTGGATGCAGCGGTTCGCGGTGCAGATGTAGTCTTTCTGACGGGACCCGTTCACAAACAGCGGACTTATGCGATGGTCCTTGCGGATCATCTCAGCGATGGGCAGGTGCTTGTGCTTGCGCCCGGTCGCTCCCTTGGGGCATTGGAAACCGCTTGGCTGTTGCGCATCGGCGGCGCTGTGGCAGATATCACCATCGTTGAGACTCAAGGACTGCCGTTCTGGATCAGGGCCGAAGGCGCAGTGTTGCATTTGACTGACGCGGGGCCGGTTGCTGCGGCGACATTGCCGCGCGGTCGTGATCATGTGCTGGCCGGTCTGGCCCCGATTTTGCCCAACCTTGTTCCTTGTGCGTCTGTGCTGGAGTCCGGTTTTGCCGATGGGTCTGCTTTGGTCGAATTCCCGGCCCTGTTGATGGGTGGTCCGGCTTTGGGGCGCGGCGCGATTGATGTGCCCATGGGTGGGCAACCTTTGCCAGAAAACCATACCTTCGCCAGCCTGATTGGGCCGGAGCAATCCGCTTTGATCGACAGGCTTGCTGAAGAACGCAGAGCCGTCGCTGCGACGTTCGGTCTGAGAAATCTACCGGACACAAGCGCTTGGATCGCAACCCATGCCGGAGCATTGAAGGGCGACGCGCGCCGACCGGTTCCCGACGATGGCGACGCGAAGGAGCTGTTGCGCAACGGCGTGATTGGGTCCCTTGTCCCGCTGTGTTCCGCGGCGGAACTCGCAGGAGTGGACGTGCCGGTGACGCAATCCTTGATCACGTTGGCCTCTGCCGTGCTGGGCGCGGACGTGGCAAGCGCGGGACGACGGCTGGATACCATTGGCATTCGCGCCACTGACATTTCCGAAGCCCGCGCGACGATGGACGCAATCGCGACGGGGGCGCGTTGAGCATGGATGCAGACCTGAAATCCATTGCTGCCGCGCGGCGCTGTGCTGAGAGCGCGTTCGAGGCTTATCGTCAGTTTCTTGGAACCGATCCTGCGCATGTGGATGCGATCGTTCAGGCGATGGCCGATGCGATTGAACCCGAAGCCGCCCGACTAGGCCAGATGGCTGTGGACGAAACCGGCTATGGCAATGCAGAGGCCAAACGGGTCAAAGACCTGATGAACGCCCGCGAAACGGCCAACTGGCTGCGCGATGTGACGACGCTGGGCATGCTCTGGCGGGATGACGCGACCAAGATCGCCGCATTTGGTGAACCGATGGGCGTTGTGGCAGCTCTGATCCCGGTGACGAACCCAAGTTCGACAGTGATTTTCAAAGTTCTGTCTGCGGTTAAAGCGGGCAACGCCATTGTCTGTGCACCGCACCCACGTGGGGTGAAGACGGGTAACGAAGTGGTGCGCATTATGTCTCGCGTGGCCGAGCAGATGGGCGCGCCCAAGGGACTGATCCAGTGTCTGGATCATGTCACGATCCAAGGTACGGCCGAGTTGATGAAGCATCGCCGCACCTCTGTTGTGATGGCGACAGGCGGCCCGGCGATGGTGAAGGCAGCCTATTCATCCGGCAAGCCGACACTGGCAGTCGGTGCGGGGAACGTGCCGTGTTACGTGCACAAATCCATGGCTGGTGAATTGGCCGAAGTCGCGGAAATGATCGTGGCGTCCAAGTCGTTTGACTACGGAACGGCCTGCGTGTCCGAACAGGCAGTGATCGCAGACCCGGAGATTGCGCGGGATTTGCGCGCGGAATTGAAGCTGGCGGGGGCGTATTTCTGCACCGCGCCTGAAGCAGAGCGGTTGGGTTCTGTGATCTTTACGGATCGGCAAGCGATGAACCCGGATCGCGTGGGGCAAGCCCCCGAGGTTCTGGCGGAACTGGCGGGGTTCTCTGTGCCACCACGGACCAAATGCCTCGTGGCTGAAGAACGTGAGATCGGGTGGCACCGTCCGTTAAGCGCGGAAAAGCTGAACCCGGTCCTGGCGTTTTACGAAGCGCGGGACTCTGCGCATGGTATTGAGCTTGCTCATGATATTGCGAAGTTTGAAGGTTGGGGGCATTCCGCAGTGGTGCATTCCAATGATCCAGGCGTAGTTGCAGAATTTGCGCGGGTGCCTACGGGGCGCGTGCTGGTGAATGTGCCCGCGATCCACGGTGGTGCAGGGTATGCGACCGACCTGGAGCCGAGTTTTATGCTGGGAACGGGCACGTGGTCGGGTTCGATTACATCTGACAATGTGACGGCGCTGCATTTGATTAACATCAAGCGCGTGGCCTATGCCAACCGGCCTTGGCGCGACATCTATGAGGATTATGGATGATGGGACGGACGTGCGCGCCATTGGCGCGACACCCCGCCCACCATCCCTTGAGACATCGGAGAGATCATGAGTGATATTACCATCCGCGCCCTGATGCAGATCGACAATTTGCAACCGAAATTCGCGGCCTATAACGGGGCGACGGTACAAGGGTCGATCCCGCTGTCTGGGGACACGGTGTTGATCGGGGAATTGGCGCCGGGGAATGGCGTGTTTGGGCTGATTGACCGAGCGCTAAAGGCCTCGGCAGTTGAGGCGACAACGCAGATGGTGGAACGGGAGTTTGGGTTTTTCATCTTACGCTCCCCATCGAATGCGGAGGTCACGATGGCAAGGGAAGCGATGCTGGCCGAGCTTGGGGCAAGCATGTCTGACCGGTTGAAGCCGGAGATCACCTCGACCCAGATCATTACCTCTGTCGAGCCTTATCAGGCACAATTGCTGAACAAATGGCGCAAGGGGTCTTTGTTGGTGCCGGGGCAGACGCTGGGGATCATTGAGTGTGCGCCTGCGGCCTATATCTCGATTGCTGCGAATGAAGCGGAGAAGGCGGCAGAGATCGACATGGTCGAAATCCGAGCCGTAGGCCGGTTCGGGCGCTTGTTCGTGTCGGGGTCTGAGAATTCGGTCAAGGCCGCAATTGAAGCGGCGACCAAGGCGATTGAGGCTGTCGACGGGCAAGCCGGGTAATGGCGCGGGTCGTCGGATCAGAACTGATTGAAGAGGCACGGCAACGCGGTCGCGTTGTCTTTGAACTGCTGCCCGGCGATATCATCACGGACGTGGCGCGGGAAACGGCGGCGCGGATTGGTATCCGACTGGTTGATGGACCCATCGAGAAACCCGCACCCCAACAAACGGATGGAGCCACTGCAGCGCGACGGGTGATGTACCGCCGTGGCGCGAAATGGACCGTACCAAGCCGAGTGAGCGACACACGAGCAACGCGGTTTACCAAGATTGCGCTGGTGGGCGCTGGCGGCGTTGGTGGGAACGTCGCGCATTTGGCCGCCATGGCGGACATGGCAGATGAAATCACCTTGATCGACATAGCCCCCGGTCTGGCGGCAGCGACTGCACTGGATTTGAACCACACTTCTGGGATCACAGGCGCAAGGGCGCGCTGCACGGGATCAGAGGATCAAAGTTCTGTTGCCGGAGCGGACGTGGTCGTCGTCACGGCAGGCCGGGCCCGGTCTCCGGGAATGACACGCGCTGATCTGATCGGGGTGAACGCCCGGGTGATCCAGTCCGCGGCAGACGCGATAATGTCGGCTGCCCCCGATGCGGTGGTCATCGTAGTGACCAACCCGCTCGACGAGATGACCGTTGAGATGTTGCGCGCGACAGGGTTCCCAAGGGAGCGGGTGCTTGGCATGGCGGGAACACTGGATTCGGCGCGCTTTCGAAACGCATTGGCCATGGCTGCAGGGGTGACACCTGCGGACGTTGCGGCGATTACGCTGGGCAGCCACGGGGATGAAATGGCGCCGATTACCTCTCTGGCGCGGATCAAGGGACGCAGTTTGGAGACATTCCTAAGCTCGGATCAAATTGAGGCCTGCGTGCAGGATGCGATTACAGGCGGCGGACAAGTTGTGGCCCTAAAGAAAATGGGATCGGCGACGATCGCCCCGGCCCATGCCTGTATTGAATTGATGGATTGCATGCGAGGCGCACGTCAGGGTCCTGTGCCTGTTTCTGTCATGTTGGACGGGGAATATGGCGTCGATGGTGTCGTCCTTGGGGTTCCGGCGCATTTGGGGCGTAAGGGGCTTGTCGCAGTGGAAGAGATGCGCCTGACAACAGAGGAAACCGCAGCGTTGCAGGCCGCAGCAGAGGCCATTCGCACAAGGCTTGGGCTATGACTCGCGTGATTTACAAAGCCGGGGGGCGGTTTGAAGAGGTCGGATCCTATGCGCGCGCCAAAAGGGTGGGGCCATTTGTCTATGTCGCTGGGACTACTGCGATTGAGCCGTCCGGAAAGCTGCACGCGCCCGGAGATGCCTATGCGCAGACGATTTACATTTTGGGGCGGATTGAACAGGCGTTAAGCGAGGTCGGTGCGAAACTTGACCATGTGATGCGCACGCGGGCGTATGTCACGGATATGACTCAGGCGGGCGGCTTCGTTCGGGCGCATGGCGAGGTGTTCAAAGGCATTGATCCGGTACTGACCGGGGTGGAGGCGGGGCTGACGCAGCCCGGCATGATGGTCGAGATTGACGTGGATGCGATCATTCACGATGCCGACGGGAACATTGCGTTCTGAACGCATCCGCGTAGTGTTCTGTGTATGTATATTGAAATCGTCGCCGCGCCTGACGGCGAGTCTCCGCAGTGGGTACGTGATGCGTGGGTTGGATTGCGCGTCAAAGCGCTGAATGAGCAGCCTGTGGACATGCGGACAGCCGGGGTGCTGTCCAGCCCGAAGAACCTGTTGGGGCAAGTCGTTTATGCGTTGCGCGGGAAGACTGTGACCAAACGCGGATATGTTGTGAAGGCGTCTGAGGTGATCGGATTGCTGGCACTGACACACGAAGATGCGGCGCGTTGGTGGATTGACAACGTCCCACAAGCGACGCGATCCGAGCAAGTATTTCTGTTTGAAGAGCGTTGTTGTCGGGTCATTCGAATTCACTGACGGCAACTGTCTTGCAAGCAAGAACGGCTGCGCCGCACGCGATATTATCTTCGCGCGGACGCCGCACCGTCTTGAGGAGGACCAGTCCTCCTCAAACTCCTCCTGAGGTATTTTTGGACAGATGAAGCTGGCGGCCAGCAACTTTGGAGAGAAAGATTGACTCAGACAGGCGCGTGGCTGAGTGTATACAGTATACGAAGGGGGCCAAAGGCCCAGCGAGAGCCCGAAAACGGGTCCGATCCAACATGGGAGAGTTGATATGACAGTACGCAAACTATTGATGAGCACGGCGCTTGTCGCGGTGGCCGGTGTGGCTAATGCCGACATCAAGGTCGGGTTTATCGGATCGCTGAGTTCCGACACCGGCTTGTCAACACTGCGCGGCGCGGAGATGGCGATCGAAGAGATGAACGCCAAGGGCGGCATCATGGGCCAGCAGATCACGCTGGTTACTGCCGATACACAAGAGGACGTCACTGAGGGCGTAAAGGCTTATGAATATTTGGCCGAGACTGAAGAAGTGGACTTTATCGTCTCCGGTTCCATCGACGATGTGAGTCTTGGCTGGCTGCCGAGGATGCAGGAGTACCAGATCCCGACGCTGGACACATGGACGTCCTATATTGGGATCATCGATATGGTGGTCGAAGATCCGGACGTCATGGCACCATATTTCATGAATATCGCCAGCGATGAGGCGCTTGCGACGCTGTACATCAACTTTGGCGCAGACGTGTTGAAGGCCAAGATGGGCTGGAACAATGTGGTCATTCTGGCTGAGGATACCGCCTTTGGTGAGGCAATCACCGGGCTTGTGACAGAAGCATTGGGGCCGGTCGCCGGTATCGAGGTGGCCGACATCATTACGTATGACGTCAACACAGTCGACTTTGCACCGATCTTTTCCAAAGCACAGGCGAGTGGCGCCGACTTCATCTATCAGGTGAGTTCGGTGAACAGCCAAGTGATTTCCAGCCAGTATGTGAAGTTGCAGGTGCCGATGGCGATGACGGGCGTAAACGTGTCTGCGCTTGGCATGGAGTACTGGGAAGATACAGGTGGAGCCGGAGGCGGCATTTCGACCCTGTCACCTGTGCCGTCTGTTGGCTTTGAGTTGGATCCGACCAGTCAAGATTTTGTGACGCGGTATCAGGCCAAGTATGACAGCCGTCCGGTGTTGCCGCACTTCAACGGGTTCAACGCCTATTGGGGTGTGCAGCAGGCGTTGATGGCCGCTGAAGCCGCTGGAGGGTTTGAGGACGCAAAGGCTTGGAACGGCGAAATGCTGAAACAAGACCTCAAGCTGGAAAAGGATGGCAAACTGTGGTTGCGCTACGGCTTCTGGCAGCACGGTGAAACCGAAGAGGTCACGGGCCGGACCTATCCGCAGAATGCGCGGTTTGACCTGACCGCTCCCTATGATGATGCGCAGCCGTCTATGGTTGTGATCCAGTGGAAAGAAGATGGAACCGTCGGGGTGGTGTATCCGTTTGAATACGCCAACACGGAGTTCGAAGTTCCGAGCTGGGTGAAGTAACCGCCTGCAAGATCAGGTTTAGGGCCCCTCGGCACGGATGTGTCGGGGGGTTATTTTTTGGCCAGACGTGCAAGTGCGGAATCCACCAACGCGCTGTGGCCGACGAAGTCCATGACTATGGCCCCCTCAATGAAGGTCAACGCCGTTGCGGCACCAGCTTCACCGTCCGGGTGACGTGCGGCGATCCAGTTTACATAGGCGTCGATAATGGCTTTGCCTGCCTCCTGATGGGCGCGCTGCCCTTGTGCTGCAGCTGAAATGATATCCATCCACACCCGCGAATATGGGCGGAATGCGTCATTGCGCATCATCTGAATGACCGTTGACAGAAGCTCGTGTTCGCTTTCGAAACGCGCGGCTGGCATTGCGAGATCCAAGCCCGCCGCCATGTCTGCTGCAAGATGTTCCAGCAAAGCAGCGATGAGCCCGTCTTTGCTGCCGAAATGATAAATCAGCATCCGGTCTGATGTCCCCGCTGCTGCCGCAAGCGGGCGCAGGCTGGCCGTGTTGAGCCCGTGTTGAAGCACATGAGCTTTTAACGCGGTGATCAGGGCGGACTTATCAGGTTTCGATTTGGGCATATTGACTTGTAGCGAGTGCTACATTATCAAAATATGTAGCGAGTGCTACAAAAATGTGAGGAGACGAATATGTTGATGCTCAAAGTGCTTCCTTTAGTTGCGTATGCTGGTGTTACCATTGTCGTGCTGATGATTGCCATGGGGCGCTATGCGTCGCCATTCTTGCGCGTGGCTGTGCCGAGTGCAATTGGCGCGGCGTTTCTGGCGTTTTCGCTTGTGACCTTGATGCAGGATGGCTTGATGCAGTTCTGGGTTAACCATTCTTCGGACTTTGCAGGCAATCAAGTCTGGTTCGATCTGCTGTTTGCTGTGGCGATTTCATTCTATTTGATTGCGCCACGAGCGCGCGCAGTTGGGATGCGGTTGCTGCCATGGGCCATCGCCGTAATCATGACCGCTTGTGTTGCGTTGCTGCCGATGCTGGCGCGTCTGCTTTGGTTGGAACAGCGTCTGCATTCTTTGGAAACCGCCTAAGAGTGAAGTCTTCAGAGTACGAAACGCTCTGGTACATATTGTGTCCAGAGTGTTTTTCGTAGGTTCGGTTGACTTACGACGTCCAACGCACAGTTTTGTCACAAGCCAACCAAACACATTTGAGATTCCCGTGTAAACAAACAAATAAGCCAAGCGCCGCACTCGGAAAAGTAGTGAATTTTTCGAATTGAGGTCCAGAAAAGCGTGAAAATTCTGTTCGAAACAGTTAGTAATGGCGAAATACTCGTGTTTTCCGGATTTAACAGGTTTACCCGGAGCCTCGCACACGGTTAAGTAGAGTGGACTAAGCCCTACTACCGCATAAGGCGAGTGACTCGATGGTTAAGGCGCTTGATATGGCTAAAAACGGCAAGGCTTTCACGCTTGCAGATGACGTAGAGCGTGCTCTGCGGAGCACTCAACCCGCCAAGATTCAGACATACGCCACTGTCATCGGTGTCAATGAGCAGTGGGCCGTCATCGCTGTGTCAGAGAACGTCTCGAACCTTGTGGGGCGAGACGCGAAAGATATCGCAGGACAATTGTTAAGCAACGTTCTTGGCGACGAAACCGTTCATCAGCTGCGGTCACGTTCGCAGGTCTTGTCAACAGAGTCACCTGTTTCCCACATTCAGGGTCTGGCGCTGAACGACAACGAAACTTTGTGCGACGTGACGATTACCTTGTCGGGGCGCAATGTCTTTTTTGAGTTCGAGGAAGCCGAACGTGCAGCCGGTCTTGCCACAGGCTTCGAGCAGATCCAAAGGCTGGTGCATCGCATTGCGCGCAAAACGTCGCTGGACGAGGCCGTTTATGAAGCCGCGCGCACAGTGCAGGCTTTGTCGGAATTTGATCGCGTTTCTATTCATCGCATCGAAAAGGGTGGTCTGGACGCGTCGCTGGGGATTGCGGATCGCGCCCCTTTGCACCATCCGCCCAGCACCAAGAGTCTAAAGGCGCACGCTGCAAGCTTCTGCGCCCATTTGCATCTGATACCCGATGTCGACAATGCAGAGACAGCTGTCGTTCTTGTCCCTACGGAGGCCGGTCAAGGGGATGTACCAGATACGCGCGGGTTGTGTAGTTTTGGGGCAGGGGATGACCTTCGCAAAGCTCTGGTCAACGACAATGTCCGCGCAGCAATGACCATTCCGATCCGGGTCAAAGGTGTGCTCTGGGGGCTTTTTGTTTGTCACCACCATGAGCCCAAGATGCAATCGGTCGGTCGACGATCTGCAATGGCGCTGTTTTCTATGCTGTTTGGGTATGAAGTGGAACGCCTGCACGAGAAAGTCGGTGGGACAGCGCGCGAAAAGGCCCGCCAGTTGCGCAGCAGTCTGATTGATCGCCTTGAGCGTTTGTCAGATTACCCGGCGGCGGTGCTCGACGCAGCAGACGAACTGCAAGAGATTCTTGCGCATGACGGTATGGCTCTTTGGTTTCATGGGCAGTTGCACAGCAACGGGAAGTCCTTGTCGCAAAAGGAGTTTGAGCCGGTATTTTCGTACCTTCAGACGCCGGAGCTCGGCCAACTTGTTGCGCTGGACCGACTGTCTGACATTGCAACGAAAGCCCGTCATCTCAACACAGACCACACAGCGATGCTGGCCTTGCCGGTTTCCGTGACTGCCCGCGACTATGTGCTTTTGTTCCGCGACAGCCACCTGCCCAACGGGGCCAACAAGTCGTGGCTTCCATGGGAGCTTGAGGCCGCCGCCTCACTATCCAGCACTCTGATAGAATCCCATTCCAAGCTGATTGAAGACATGCTCGATCTTGGCGTAAGCGACCGAGATCAAAAAGGGTTGCTGATCTCGGAATTGAACCACCGTGTGCGAAACACCTTGAACCTGATCCGGGGCATGATTTCGCAGGGACGCGAGGATGCCGTTTCCGTCGAGGATTATGCGCAGCAATTGGAAGCTCGGGTGTATTCACTGGCTCGCGCGCATGACCACCTGACAGAACTTGAGTGGACATGGGTTGGACTTCACAGCCTGTTTGGGTTCGAACTGGATGATTTCCGTGGCAAAACGGATCCGGGTATCGATATCACTGGGATCGATGTTGATCTGTCGCCGACTGCGTACACGACGATGGCGCTTGTCCTTCATGAACTGGTGACCAATGCTAAGAAACATGGCGCGCTGAGCCAGTTTGGCGGTCGCGTTTCGCTGGATGTGTCGATCCGCAAGGATGGCTTTGCGGAAATCAAATGGATCGAAGCGGGCGGGCCTGAAGTTTCCAAACCGGTTCGATACGGTTTTGGAATGACCATCGTGGAGCAATCCGTGCCGTTCGAATTGCGTGGTTTTGCAGATGTGAAGTTCGAGGAAGAGGGGCTCAATGCGCGGTTCCTGGTTCCGCCGGGGCATCTGAAGCGCCGTGCCACAGAAGAACTGACGGCTGCAACGACGCCCGAGCAAGACGACGAATTTGACAGCGACATGAGCATCGATGGGGCCGCCATGATCGTGGAAGACAGCCTGATCATCGCGATAGAGGCTGCGGACCTGCTGCGTTCTGCTGGGGCAACCAAGGTGTATTCCTGCAACTCCACCGAATCCGCATTCCGCGTTTTGGACGAAAGCGATGTCAGCTTTGCCCTTCTGGACGTGAATTTGGGCGATGAATCGTCTTTGGCCGTGGCAGAGCAGCTTTGGAGCGATGGGATCCCCGCGATCCTTGCGACGGGATATGGCTCAGATCAGGAGTTGCTCAAGCAGTTCCCGCCAATGCCGCTTCTGACTAAGCCCTACGACGTGAGCGATCTGAAGCAGGTGCTGAGGAACCTCGGCAAGGAGCAAAGCTCCAAGTAAAAGTCGCGATCTCGGGGGAGGGCGTGGTTATGTGTTCACATAGCCCGCCACAACTTGCAGCAGCTTGAATGCGGTCGCCGCGTCGTTTTCGACAACCGCAAGGAATTCCTCAACCCCGATGCGCAGGCAAAGAATGTCGCCTTTGGCGCGCATATCCAGCGCGCGCGGTTCGTTGCGGATCAACCCAAGTTCACCCACCAGCGTGCCCGGTCCTACGGTGGCGATCAGCGTTCCTTCACCGTCTTCATCGGATGGTTGCAACAGGTCAGCTTCACCTTCGATCATCATGAAGGCACCACTGTCAGGTGCGTCGTTCTTGTGAAACACGTAACTGCCAGCCGTCGCGCGATACCAGCGGGCACCAAAGGCCAGCAGGCGCAACTGCTTGCGTTCCAGTCCGGAAAACAGTGCGGTCTGCTCCAGCGCTTGCAACTTGCGGGCCAGATCGGCGGCCACATCATCGCTGTCTGACGACGTGGCTTCATGCGTTGCACCGCCAATCAGGCGTCCATGCTGAATCTCAAGCCTCAGCTCGAAGGAAACATCTTCTGGAAGCTGAGCATCCAGAATGACCAGCGTCGCCTCGGGCAATTCTGCACGCAAAGCGTTGATCATACGAAGGCGCCGATCCGCGCTGAAGCTGGTCATGGGATCGTCCAACACCAGAATGTCGGGTGATTTGATCGCGGCTCTGCTGACTGCCAGCGGTTCGGCGAAGCTCGCCGGAAGGTTCGCCCCACCAAGACCGACAGGAACTTCGAACACCAGTTTCAGAATGTCTTTGCTCACATCCGCTTCACGCAGAACTTCGACGACACTCTGGCGGATGACTTCCCCTTGCGGGCCAGCCTCTTCAGAGATTTTTCCGAATAGCAGGTTTTCCAGAATGGAAAATCCCAGAACAGGCTTTTCGCTGTCGATTGGGGCAAACAGCTCTGCCAGTTTTTCACGCAATTCGGCACCATGTTCATCGCGCAAGGACAGGATGCGATCTCTTATCCGGTCAGGAAAGGCCGGGCCCACCTGCTCGGCAGTAATGGATGAAGGCACACTGAGAAGCAAAGCCTCACCATCTTGCGACAAAGGGCGCCCGGATCGAAGGGTTTCCACATGACCAAGCACCGCATCATAAAGGTCCGGATCCAAGCCGGTTTTCTGAAACAGGGGATGTCCGGTTCCTGTCGCGCCGAAAATCTGGCGCAACCCATCCATAATCGCGAGGGCAAGTTCGACAAGATCGTCCGTTAGGCCAAGATCCCGGAACAATTGCACGTAATCCGGTCGCGCGACCAAAGTGTCGACCGGTAAGGGTTGGCGCGGCGTGGCATAAAGCAAGTTCTGCACCACCGGCAAAGCAACGCAGTATTGGGCGGGGTTCAGCCCACATACATGCTGGTCGAGCCCCTTTTCGGCCAGTTTGGCGGCAACCTGCGGACGCAAGTCCACAAGAGTTGTGGCAACCGTCGAATGTAGGTCTGGATCAAAGATCACATCCATCCCGCGCCGTAGCAGTGCGCCGGATCCGCCAATCTGATCCATCAGATCGCACCATTTCTCGATCAACTCGTTTTCGTCGGTGGCGTCATCGCCCCACGGGGCGCTCATCATATCAATGCTGTTTCCTGCGCGCTCTGCCTCGGAGGCGAAACTGGCGTCGTCCCCTTCCCCAACTGGGGTGGAACGCAATGGCATCAGGAGGTTGTCACCAAAGCTGCCTTCAAACAGCACTGGCCGGGAATTTGCGTGTCCAATGCGGCGCGCGATTGTGACTTGGTGCAGACTGTTCAAGGTGTCCTCGCCCACACGTACCACACCAGAACTGGGCACGACCTCGCGCGTCAGAAGTTCTGCGAAGGCGCGTCGATCCTCGTCCCGGGGTGCGGCCACACCGATCAAGGCACCTCCTGGCAGCACTGTGTCGATCCTATCCAGAACCGAATTCCCGTCCGCATCGCGCACAGTGACGCGTTCCAGACAGATGTCCCCGGTCAGATGTGGTGCGCTTTCCGGGACGCCGGTCATGAGGTCTTCGTCGATCATGCCGACGGGAGCAAAGCGATCGGTAATCGTCTCCCATCTGAGCTGCATATCAGAGGATTGGTTGTAGTAGGCGAGAAGCTCTTTCCACGGTCCCGACAGGTCTTTGTAAGCCGCAAGCGCGGCGACCAGCGCTCCAATCGTGACTTCGCCCTGAATAACCAGATACCCACCGATGGCGTAAAACAGAAACGGAGTCATTTGTGTGATGAAGTTGTTGATGAACTTCATGAAGAACTTTTTCTGGTAGATATCGAAGCGGATCAGGAACAATCGTCCCAGCCTGTCCGTGATAACTGCCAACCTGCGCCGCCAGCCCCCGTGTGCGCGCAAGGTGGAGGCTCCGGTGGCGGTCTCTCCGATCTCTGCGGCAAGGCGACGTACCTGCAGCACGCGCTTGCGATTCAAAAGGTTCACCTGCCGTTGCAGTTTCGGGATCAACCACGCCTGCAGCGGGATCAGCGCACAGGCCGCAAGTCCAAAGGTAATCGACTGCGCAAACAAGAAACCAAGGATCGTTAGCATCTGCCCGGCTTGCAGCACTGGCTGCGCCAGCGCATCGCCCATCAATCCGCCCATGGGTTCGCTTTCAGCGGTGACCATGGACACAAGTTCGCCCTGCGATGTGCGTTCAAAGTAGGGCTGGGGGAAACGCAGCACGCGCGCAATCAGCGTATAGCGGAACCGTCGCAACAGGCGTTCCGCCAGAACCCCCTTCATCGTGTTGATGCGCATTTTCAGGAGGCCGTGGCACAGCACCGCAAGCAGGAACAGCCCGCACAACACCCAAAGGTATTCGATCTGCCCAAAGCTGAAACCAAACAGCTCAATCGGAGTGCCATCATTGCCGATCGCGTCGTTGATAATCCGCTTGGGAAGTTCCAGTGTCAGGAAGAGCAAAGGGAACAGGAAGAGCGTCACGATCAGCAAGACAACCTGATCGCGCTTCGAATACTTCCAAATGAAACTGAACAGGGAGCGTTCGATAATGGACCCCCGATCCAAAGATTTCCCCTTGCGCGGGAACACAAATGTGGTTCCCTGACGCTATTGATACCTGTGACCCTAGTCACAGGCCTCATGGGGATCAATTGGATAATATAAGGTGCGCCAAATCCACGGTGCATACGGGGAGTGTTGTTTGGATATTTTTGCGGCCTTGTTGGTTTTGGCCCTTCTACAGATCAAGCACATGTTTGCGGATTTCTTTCTGCAAACACCAGGCATGCTGTCCGCGCGCAGCGTTTACGTGCACACGGGGCGCGCGATGCACTGCGTTATTCATATCGCGGGCACGGCCGTTGTTTTGCTGTTGTTCGGCGTGTCGCCGTTGCTTCTGATCGGCTTGTTGATTGCAGAGTGGATCGTTCACTACCACATTGATTTCGCTAAGGGGTATTGGTCCGACAAAGCTGCGCATTCCCCAGAGGATTCTGGTTTTTGGCGCGCTTTTGGGGCGGATCAGATGCTGCACCAATTGACATATATCTTGATGATTGCTGCCTTGTTGTAACGCGCGCTAGCGCCCGCGCAGCTTGGGATTGAACGCGTCATTCAAGCCGTCGCCCACCATCGACACCGACAGAACTGTCAAAAAGATCGCAATGCCGGGAATTGTTACCGGCCACCACGCGTCCAAAATGTATTCGCGGTTCGCGCCAATCATCAGACCCCAGCTCATCACGTTAGGATCGCCAAGGCCAAGAAAAGATAACCCAGCCTCAAACAGGATTGCCACACCAACGGTTAGCGTGGCCGACACGATCAGCGGCGGCGCGGCGTTGGGCAGGATGATCCGCCACATGATGCGCCAGTTCTTTGTTCCGCCTGCTCGGGCCGCGGTGACATATTCCAGCTCTCGGATTTTCAGAAACTCCGCCCGCGTCAGGCGCGCGGTCTGCGGCCAGCTGACCACACCAATGGCCACGGCGATAACCAGAAGGGACGGGCTGAACAGGGTCACCAACACCATCGCAAACAGCAAAGCAGGCAGCACCTGAAAGAACTCGGTAATGCGCATTAGAAGGTTATCGACCCAGCCGCCAAAGAATCCCGACAGCGCGCCGATAAGCAGACCGATGACCATTGTGATCGCCGCCGCGGAGGCTCCGACAGCCAAAGTGGGGCCGCCCCCTGTCAGAATACCGGCCATCAGGTCGCGTCCAAGGTAATCAGTGCCCAAAGGGAATTCGGGCGTGACACCGGGTGGCTCATGCGGCGCCCAGACGATGTCGAACGGGTCCCCGGAATAAAAGAACGTCCCATAGAGCGTCAGAAGAATGATGATCACCAATACCATGAGCCCGATCATCGCAGGAATATTGCGCCGGAACATGTACCACGCTTCTTGTCCCGGGGACCGTGTCACCACATTGGACAGATCAACAGGGTCGAGCATCTTGGCGATGGCGTCTTCTGTCTCCGGCATGTTGGTCATTTCGTGTCCTTCAGGCGCGGATCGGCAAGGCGATAACTGAAATCTGTGATGATATTGGCCACTACAACCATTGCAGAGGCAAAGAACAACACGCCCATGATGGTCGGGTAATCTCGCCGCAGGATGGAATCGAAGGCCAGCCGCCCCATGCCGGGCCAGTTGAACACAGTTTCCACCAGCAGCGCACCGGAGATCAGGTTGCCGAACTGCAAACCTGCCACGGTCAGGATCGGCAACATCGCGTTGCGCAGCGCATGGCTGAAGAGAACGCGGGTTTCGCCAACGCCTTTTGCGCGTGCGGTACGAATGTAATCCGCGCTCAGAGCGTCTAGCATCGACGCACGGGTGAGGCGCGCGTATTGCGCGAGGTAGATGATCGCCAAAGTGAAGGCGGGCAGGATCAGGTGGTGCAGCACATCGATCAGTTGGGTGAAGAACGGTGCATCCCGCAGTTTGACAGACTGCATGCCCTCGACTGGAAAAATCGGGAAGGCCGAGGCGAACAGGATGATCAGCATGATGCCTGTCCAGAACACCGGCACCGCATAACCGATGGAGGCGAAGACGGACACAAAGGCTGACAGCACACCGTTCGGCTTGCGCGCGGCAATAACGCCGAGGAACACGCCGATGAAGATCGACAGCAATTGCGCCGTGATCACCAGTAGGATGGTCGGGCCAATTCGGTGCCCAATCAGCGAGGCCACGGGTTGGTTGAAAAAGAAACTCTCGCCCAGATCACCTTGAGCGATGTTTTTGATGTATATCCAAAGCTGGGTCAGAACCGGCTTGTTCAGCCCGTATTCCTCGCGAATGCTGTTGAGCATTTCTTCGGTGGCGCCGCCCATCTCTCCGGCGATGACGACCGCTGGGTCTCCGGGGGCGAGGCGGATCAGCAGAAAGTTCAACACGACCACGCCCAGCATAAGGATCAGGCCGTAGCCAAGGCGTTTGATCAAATAGGCGCTGTTCATGGGGGCTGGGTGCCTGTGGTGGGGCCGGGATTGCCTCCGGCGGGGATATTTCTGGCAAGATGAAGCGGGGAACCGCGCCCGGCGTGGGATTCACCGGGCGAGGTTCTTGTCAGGTGTGGGGGATTATTCGCCCCACTCGACCATATCCATCGGGTGCATGGTGCCCCAGATGCCGGTCGGTACGTTTTGCAGCTTGGAGTTATATGCCGTGTGATAGGGCAACGCGTTGATCCAGTAGACCGGCAGGTCCTGCGCCACTTGCTGCTGGAAGTCAGCATACAAGGCCTTGCGCTTGTCGGCGTCCAGTTCGACCGCTGCCATGTTCAGCAGATCATCCACTTTGTCATTGGAATACTGCTGGGTGTTGGACCAGATCACACCTTTGCGGATGTTATCCGACAGGTAGGTACGGTGCACCCCGATCACCGGGTCGCCCCAGTTGAACACAACGTCCATGGACAGCTCAAAGTCATGCCCACCGACACGGCCCGCCCATGTGGGGAAGTCGGGTGCGGCACGCACGGTCACATCAATTCCGATCTTCTTGAGCTGGGATTTCATGTATTCGGCAACCGATTGCTGTTGTTCCTTGGGGCCGGGAATGTAGTCGATGGTCAGTTCCATCCCGTCGCCAAAGCCGGCTTCGGCCATCAGCGCATTCGCCTTGTCGAGGTCCACGTCATAGGACGGGATGCTCTCGTCAAAGAACGGTGAGGACTCAATGATCGGACCACGCTGGGGCGAGGACACACCGCGATGCAGCGCCTTGGTAATGAACTCACGATCCACGGCATAGGCGATTGCTTGGCGCACGCGCACGTCGGACAGCTTCGGCGAGGCATGGTTGAACGCCAGCCAGTTCACCGGCCCTACGGCCGCATAGCCTTCGGTTGTCACGGACAGATCTTCGTCCTTTTCCAGACGCTTGATTTCCTGACTGCCGGCCATGAACGGGTACATGTCCGCATCGCCGTTTTCCATTGCAATCAGCAGCGCAGACGGGTCCTTGATGATGCGAATGATGATCTCATCCAGCTTGGGACGCCCTTCGAGGAAGAAGTTCGGGTTCTTCTTCATCACGATGGCTTCACCGGCGGTGAACTCTTCCAACATGAAGGGGCCTGAGCCCACAGGCGCGGAGTTCGCGGGGTGCGATTTCGGGTCCTGACCGTCGCCATAGACGTGCTTGGGCAGCACAGGCGCCAACGCAGGTGACAAGGCCAGAAGCAACGCCGGGTGCGGTTTGGACAGGTTGATCACCACGGTATGCGCGTCGGGCGTGTCGATCGTGTCCACGGGCTCAAACATGGATTTGAACGGGTGGTTTTCTTTGGTGTTCATGATGGAGAACGCGACGTCCTCGGATGTGACAGGCTTGCCATCATGGAAGGTCGCGTTCTGCACAAGGTTCAGCGTGACGCTCATTCCGTCGTCGGCCACGGTCCAGCTTTCGGCAAGGTAGGGCTGCGGTTCCCAGTTCTCGTCGTAGCGCAGGGGTGATGCGAAAATCTGCGTGGACGGAATCGCGGTTGCAATCCCGGACTGCACGGACCCGTTCAAGTGACGTGGCACTTGCGTTGAGGCGATGACCAGCGTGCCGCCATCGGCAAAGACCGGCGCGGCAAGGCTGGAGCTTGCCAGAAGCGCGGCAGCCGTGATCCTTTTGAAAAACGTCATTTTTACTCTCCCAGTTTTTGTCGTTTTGCGTCACGGTAGGCAGGAAACGACGTCGGGGGAAGTGTTTTCTTTACCCTGAAACAAGGGAGAGAAAATCATGTCCGGGATAACGGTATACGCTGCACAGAATGTGCTCACGATGGATGCGCGCCGCCCGAATGCGACGCATGTCGCGGTGAAAAATGGCCGAATCCTCGCCGTGGGTGGGGCGGATTGTGCGGACCAGTGGGGGGATGTGATCCATGATGATCGCTTTGCCGACAACGTGCTGATGCCCGGACTGATTGAAGGCCATGCGCACATGATGGCCGGAGCCATGTGGCGCTATGCCTATGCTGGATACCATGACCGGATCGATCCCAAAGGCAAACTGCGCAAGGGCATGACCAATATCGATGAGGTCATAGCGGGGCTGAAAGCCTATGAAGCGGATTTGCCTGCGGATGAGCCGCTTGTCGGGTGGGGGTTTGATCCGATTTTTCTGACGACCGAACGGCTTAGCCGAAAGCATCTTGATGAAGTCAGCGCAGATCGCCCCATCGCGATCATCTTTTCGAACTTCCATTTGATGTGCGTGAACTCCAAAGCGCTGGAGATGGCGCAATACTCCGCCCAGTCCAACGCGGAAGGGATCGTGAAGGACAGCGCCGGTGAGCCCACAGGCGAGTTGCAGGAAATGGCGGCCATGTTCCCGGTGATGCGACGGCTCGGGATTGATTTTAGGGGACTGAGCCAATCGGCAGAGAGCATCCGGTCCTACGGCGATGTGTGCAAGCATGCCGGGGTTACGACGGTAACAGACCTTTATTCCTCGATGGAGGACGAGGACCTTGCCACCATGCTCGCTGTGACAGGTGAAAGCGGGTTCCCCGTGCGCATCGTGCCGGCGCTCGGCACAGCGGGGATCGATCCGCAACGGATGGCTGAGCGCGCATTGAAGTTGCGCGCGCAAAGCACGGACAAGCTGCGGCTCGGGGCGGTCAAGCTGATGACGGATGGCTCCATTCAGGGTTGGACCGCGCGTGTGCGCTGGCCGGGATACGTCGGCGGGCAGCCGAACGGGCTTTGGAACACGCCTCCCGAAGAGATTTATGCTTTGTGCGAGGCATTTCAGGGCGCGGGTGTGCAGATGCACATCCACGTTAATGGCGATGAAGCTGCAGAGGTGTCTCTGGACGCATTGGAGGCCGCAGCGCGAAAGCATCCGTGGCCGGGCGCACGACACGTGTTGCAGCATTGTCAGATGATGGACGCGGGGCTGTATCAAAAAGCAGCTGATCTGGGCGCCTGCTGCAACGTCTTTTCCAACCATATCTGGTATTTCGGCGATCAACACGCGGCCCTGACTCTAGGCGAATGTGGGGCTTCGCGCATGGACGCAGCCCGCACAGCACTTGATCTGGGTGTGCATGTGGCGCTGCATTCGGATGCACCAGTCACAGCGTTGGGGCCTTTGTTCACAGCGTGGTGCGCAGTCAACCGGCAAACAATGTCAGGCCGGACCTTGGGACCAGAAGAGTGTATTACGGTGGACGAAGCTCTTTATGCAATCACGATGGGCGCGGCCTACACTTTACGGATGGACAAGGAAGTTGGGTCCATCGAACCAGGCAAGTGGGCGGATTTTGTGGTGCTGGGCCAGAACCCGCGCGAGGTCGACCCGATGGCGCTGAAAGATGTGCCCGTGCTGGGCACGGTGACCGGGGGCGAGGTCAACCTGCTGTGAAGCCTCGACTGCCGCTGACCGTGATCGGGGGCTACCTTGGGGCGGGCAAAACCACTTTGGTGAATCGGCTGCTGACCGGAAACCACGGGCGGCGCATCATGGTGATGGTCAATGACTTTGGCGCGGTGAATATCGATGCCTCGCTTTTGGCCAGCGCGTCGGAGGATACGCTGGAACTGACCAATGGCTGTGTGTGCTGCACGATGGGCGTGGATTTGTTCATGGCCGTGGGGGATGTGCTGGACCGGGCGGAGCGGCCCGATCATCTGGTGATCGAGGCGAGTGGGATCGCAGACCCCGCCGCAATCGCGGAAGTGTCCCGCACGGAGCCCGAGCTGAGTTATGCCGGGATCGTGACGGTGGTGGACGCGCTGAATTTCGAAGACCTGATGCAGGACGTGCAGATAGCACCACAGCTTGGCGCTCAGGTGGGCGTTGCGGACCTTGTTTATGTGAGCAAAGCGCGCTGTTCATCCGCCCTGATGGGCGGCCTCACGACATTGGGGGCACAACGCGTGTTGGACGATGTGGAAGACTTGTTGCCGCTCCTTTGGGAGATCGACGGGAAGGCCCCGAACCGCGACGGGACCCATGCGCATTTCGTGAAATGGGACCACCAGAGTGAGGCGGTCTTCTCCCACGAAGAACTGATCGCAAAACTCAAAACCCGACCTGCTGGCCTTTATCGCTTTAAGGGATTTGCCAAAGGCGGATGGGAGGTGCAGGTTGTCGGAAAATCAGTGGAGGTCACCCAGCGGGATGGGGTTGAGACAACCGCGTTTGTGGGGATCGGACCTGAAGGGCAACTGACCCAAGACGAGATGGAGGCCTGGTGGCAGGAATGAGTATTTTGATCGGAGCCGTGGCGGACGATTTCACGGGAGCGACGGATCTTGCCAATACTTTGGTGCGTGCGGGGCTGCGCACAGTGCAGTTGATTGGCGTGCCGGGGGACGATGTGGACACTGGCGATGCACAGGCTGTTGTCGTGGCTTTGAAATCCCGAACTGCTCCGACGAGCGAGGCAGTAGCAGACAGCCTTGCGGCGACAGACTGGTTGCGTCGCCGTGGAGCCAAACAGGTGCTGTCCAAGTATTGCTCAACCTTCGATTCCACCGCGCAAGGCAACATTGGTCCTATTGCTGATGCGATGATGGATCGGCTCGACACGGACTTTGCGCTGGTCTGCCCGGCCTTTCCGGCCACGGGGCGCACGATCTACAAAGGACAGCTCTTTGTGGGGGATCAATTGCTGAGCGACAGCCCAATGAAGGACCACCCACTGACCCCGATGCGCAACAGCGATCTTGTGCAACTGATGGCCGAACAATCCCAATATGACGTTGGGTTGATCCCGTGGGATACGGTCCGGGCCGGGGCGGACGCGATACGCGCTCGGATTGATACGCTACGTGGGGATGGCAAGAGATACGGTGTGATCGACGTGATCGAAGACGGCGACCTGATGACGATCGGTGAAGTTGCGCAAGGGCATACATTGATCACCGGTGGTTCGGGAATAGCGCTTGGTTTGCCGGACGCATGGCGCGCAACCGGCGCTGTGGGCGATGCACAGGAGCCGACTTTGCCACCGTCGCAAGGGCGCGCGTTGATCCTTGCCGGCAGTTGCAGTGCCGCAACGCGGGAGCAGATTTTTCGCCTGCCAAAAGAGTGGCCGCGCAGGCAAGTGACCGCTCAGGAAATCCTCGACACGCCGGACCTCGCGGACACGTTGCATGCTTGGATCAATGAACAAGCCGCCGATGTGCCGAGCGTCATCTATTCCTCGGCCGACCCAAGTGTCGTGGCTCAGGTGCAAGAACAGCACGGCACGCTTCAGGCGGGTGAGGTGATCGAAAAGTTGATGGGGCAGGTTGCTGCGAGACAGACGGAATCTGGTGTCGGCCGTTTGATCGTGGCGGGCGGCGAAACCTCGGGCGCGGTGGTGTCGGCGCTGGGTGTGACCGCTTTGCGGATTGGCCCCCAGATTGCGCCGGGTGTGCCGTGGTGTGAAACGCTCGATGGTCCGAACCTCGCGCTAGCGCTGAAATCGGGGAACTTTGGCGGGCCAGACTTCTTTGCCGATGCGCTGGCCATGTTGGGGTAGGGCGATGATCAAGGTTGGCGTCATCGGCTTGGGCTACTTTAGCCAGTTCCATCTGGCATCTTGGGTCGCGCATCCTGAAACGACACTGGTCGGGGCGACGGACCGTGCGGCGGAGCGTTGCGCTTGGGCTTCAGAAACATATAACGCGCTGACATTTGACGATCTGGCCGGTGTGTTGTCGCAAGACCCGGACATCCTTGACATCGTGGCGCCACCGCCGGCCCATGCGACGATCATTCGCGACTCGCTCAAGAAAGGCCGCGTGCTGATCTGTCAGAAACCGTTCTGCACCTCCCCCGAAGAAGCCCGAGCCATCACGACAGAGGCAGAAGCATCAGGTACCCATCTGATCATCCACGAAAACTTCCGCTTCCAGCCCTGGCACCGTGCGATACGGCAGGTTCTGGAGTCAGGGCGTATGGGGCAGGTTTGGTCTGCGCAGTTTTTCCTGCGCCCCGGCGACGGGCGAGGCCCAGAGGCCTATTTGGAGCGTCAGCCCGCCTTCCAGACCATGCCGCGCTTGTTGATCCACGAAACCGGTGTGCATTTCATCGATCTGTTCCGTTGGCTGTTTGGGGATGTGACCTCCGTCTATGCCGATCTGCGCCAGTTGAACCCGGTGCTCAAAGGCGAAGATGCTGGATTGCTTATCCTGGAACACGCTACGGGCATACGCGCGATCTTTGATGGCAACCGCCTCGCGGATCACGTGAGCGACGCGCCCCGCCGCACGATGGGCGAGATGCGGATCGAAGGCGAAGGTGGTGTGCTGACGCTCGACGGGCAAGGGCAGGTGACGTTCCGGGCGTTCGGGGCTCAGGACACAGAGGTAGTCCCCCTGCCGTTTGAACCCGACGATAGTTTTGGGGGAGGCTGCGTGGCGGCGCTGAACGCGCATGTTGTGGACGGGCTGAAGGGGCGTTGCGCCTTTGAAAACACCGCGCGGGACTATTTGCCCGTTATGGACATAACTGAACGCGCCTACGCCTCCGCCGAGACGGGACGCAAACTGAAGATGGAGAACCGCTGATGTATGCCGTCTGCGTAGAACTACAGGTGAAGCCGGGCCAGTTGGAGGCGTTCTTGCCCCTGATGAAAGCAAACGCTGCTGCGTCGATGGCTGACGAACCCGGCTGCGTTCAATTCGACGTGGTGCAAAGCGAACAGGACGACCATCTGATCCTGCTTTATGAGCTCTATACCGATGCGGACGCGTTTCAGGCGCATCTTGGCACGGCTCATTTCAAAAGCTTTGACGCAGCCGTTGCGGACATGCTGTCAGATAAGAGCGTTCACACCGGGCCGCGCCTGACCCCCTAAATGCACCGTATTTACGCGCCATAGGCAAGCCATCCACAACTTATTGCGGTTATCCCCAAATAAAGGGTTGCCACATGACTCCGCCTACCGCACCATGACCACATGGGGCGACGCGCTGATGTTGCCCTCAATAATAGAGCAGGCATATAGCGCCGGGTGCGCGCAGCCCCCGAGACGCTTCACAGGCGAACACGAGGTGGCATCATGGCCCTTTCCGAGCATTTCCTGGAAGAAGACGTTCATCCGATCGACATTGTCGAACACTTGGCCGAACATCACGAATGGGACTTCGACCGGATCGCAGATGATCAGATCGCAATGGCCGTGGAAGGGCAGTGGCGCACCTATTCCATCACGCTGGCGTGGTCAGGCTATGACGAGACCCTGCGCATGGTCTGCACCTTTGAGATGGAGCCGCCCGAGGATAAGATGCCGGGTCTTTATGCGCTGTTGAATGATATCAACGACCAATGCTGGGCTGGCGCATTCACCTATTGGGTTGAACAAAAGCTTATGGTCTATCGCTATGGTCTCGTTCTTGCGGGTGGTCAAACAGCAGGCCCGGATCAGATCGACACTATGATCGGTGCTGCCGTGATGAGCGCCGAACGCTATTACCCCGCCCTGCAAATGCTCATCTGGGGTGACAAGACCCCACGCGAAGCCATTCAGGTTGCCATTGCAGAGGCTTACGGGCGCGCATAACCTCCTGCCTCAAGAACCTTGAGGAAAAGGGACGGGGATGGAGTTTTCCGACATCGAAACGCGTGGGCTGGTGCTTCTGGGCTGCGGTAAAATGGGATCGGCGATGCTTGTGGGTTGGCTTGGGCGCGGGTTGTCGCCAAGCGCGGTCTGGGTGCAGGACCCGGCCCCTTCAGACTGGGTGAAGGAGCAAGGCGTGCACGTGAATGCAGCGTTGCCCGACGCGCCGGCTGTGGTGCTGGTCGCCGTGAAACCTCAGATGATGGCCGAGGCTCTGCCCACGCTGGCCGCAATGGGCAATGGCGAGACGTTGTTCCTGTCGGTCGCCGCCGGGACGTCCATCGCGACCTATGAAACCATGCTCGGGGCGGACACGCCGATCATCCGCGCCATGCCCAACACGCCTGCTGCTGTGGGTCAGGGGATCACCGCAATCATCGGCAACGCGCGCGCCAGTGCCGCGCAGCTTGATCTGGCCGAAGGGTTGCTGACCGCCATCGGGCAGGTGGTGCGCTTGCAGGACGAAAGCCAGATGGACGCGGTAACGGGTGTGTCCGGCTCCGGTCCGGCCTATGTGTTCCACATGATCGAAGCACTCGCCGCTGCCGGAACCGCGCAAGGACTGGCCCCTGACCTTGCCATGCAACTGGCCAAAGCGACCGTAGCCGGGGCCGGAGCGCTGGCCATGCAGGCCGGGGACACGCCCGAACAATTGCGCATCAACGTGACCTCCCCCAATGGCACGACGCAGGCGGGCTTGGAGGTCCTGATGAACCCGAATACCGGCCTGTCGCCGCTGATGGACGCCACCGTGCGTGCAGCCACAGACCGTTCCAAGGAGTTGGCGCATGGCGGATGAGATCACCTTTGACGACTTCCTTAAGGTCGATATCCGCGTGGGCCGGGTGACCCGCGCTGAACCCTTCCCCGAAGCGCGCAAGCCCGCCATCAAGCTCTGGGTCGATTTCGGCGGTGACATTGGTGAACGCAAATCCTCTGCTCAGATCACCGAACACTACGACCCCGCCACATTGGTGGGCAAACACGTGATGGCGGTCGTGAATTTCCCACCCCGCCAGATCGGCCCGTTCATGAGCGAGATCCTCGTGCTGGGCTTTCATGATGCAGATAACGCCGTTGTGCTGGCCACGCCGGACAAGGAGGTGCCCATCGGGGCGCGTTTGTGCTGATGACAAAAATCCTGATTACCCGTCCCTTGCCTGACACGGTTGTCGCCGAAGCGCGGCAGCTGTTCGACGATGTGGAAGTCCGTGCCGAGACTCTGCCGCTGTCTCCAGATGAGTTGCGCCGCGCTCTTGCTGAATTCGACGGGGTATTACCGACTTTGGGCGACAAGTTCTCTGCCGAGGTCTTTGCCGACGTCCCGAACCCGCGTGCCAAGGTGCTGGCGAATTTCGGCGTGGGCTACAACCATATTGACGTTGCCGCTGCGACCAAATCCGGGATAGCGGTCAGCAACACACCCGGTGCCGTCACCGACGCGACCGCCGATATCGCCATGACCCTGATGCTCATGACCGCCCGTCGTGCGGGTGAGGGCGAACGCCTACTGCGTGCAGGCAACTGGGAGGGCTGGCACCCCACGCAGCTTCTGGGGCTGCATATGTCCGGCAAAACTGTGGGCATCGTCGGCATGGGCCGCATCGGACAGGCCATCGCGCAACGGTGTCACTTCGGCTTTGGGATGCAGGTGAAGTACTTCAACCGCTCCGCCAAAGCGATGCCGTTCCCAGCAGAACAGGTCGACAATCTGTCCGCGCTTGCAGGTCAGGTTGATATTCTGGTCGTCGCCGTTCCTGGAGGCGGCGAGACGCACCATCTGCTTCGGGCCGAGGTGTTTGCTGCGATGCAACCCCATGCGCTGTTCATCAACATCGCGCGGGGCGATGTGGTTGACGAAGCCGCTCTGATCTCCGCTTTGCAAGCAGGTGAGCTCGGGGGCGCGGGCCTTGATGTCTATGAATTCGAACCAAAAGTTCCGGATGCTCTAATCGCAATGGAAAACGTCACTCTGTTGCCGCATCTCGGGACCGCCGCATTAGAAGTGCGGGAGGATATGGGGCGCATGGCGGTCGACAATCTTCGTGCGTTCTTCTCAGGGAACCCTTTGCAAAACCCCGTCGCCTGACATCAGCTTCATCTGTCGAGAAATACCTCAGGAGGTTTGGAGGACTGGTCCTCCAAGGCCCTTGCGGCCCGAGCAAAATCAAATCGTGTGCGCTTTAGCGCTCCTGTTTCTAGTTGGCGCGTCGAAGATCACTCGTCCCCGACCGCCTCTCTCCAATGGCGACGACAGAGAGAGACATAGGTCTCGTTCCCGCCGATCTGGACTTGTGCACCATCGCGTAGCACGTCGCCGTTTTCGTCCTGCCGTACAACCATCGTGGCCTTGCGTCCGCAATGGCAGATCGTGCGGACTTCCCGCATTTCATCGGCGAGCGCCAGCAATGTCGCGGAACCGGGAAACAATTTACCTCTGAAATCTACGCGCAGCCCGAAACACATCACCGGTACGCCCAGATCATCCACTGCGCGGGCCAGTTGCCAGACTTGCTCTTCGCTCAGGAACTGGGCCTCATCCACAAATGCGCAGGCGACAGGGCCTTGTTTCAACCGCGAGTCCAGCATCGCAAACATGTCGGTATCGGCGGCAAAAAGATCCGCCTCTTGCGCAATTCCGATGCGGGACGCGATTTGGCCGACCCCGGCGCGGTTGTCGAAACTGGCGGTCAGCAGATACGGCTCCATCCCGCGTTCGCGATAGTTGTGCGCGGCCTGCAGCAAAACTGTCGATTTGCCCGCGTTCATGGTGGAATAGTGAAAGTACAGTTTGGCCATGGCGGGCACCTAGCGCATTGGCCGGTGGGCGCTCAAGCCCCATTTCCGCAGCGAGTGGCCCAGGGTGGGGCAGGTTGCGTGAGTGGCTATGGCCAACGTCACGAGACTGTGGGGGCCTCTCCCCTCGTATGCGCAGCCCGCAGTGGGTGATACTTCACCTCTGGGGACGTTCTGCCGACCGCGCGACACTCGTTACTCTTCAAGACCCGCTGCCAAAGCGCACAAATGCTCTGGCGTACAATCCTGCGACGCAGGAACAGGCCCCACCCTGGTTACGGTGCAACTTGCCACCGTCCACTCAAGAAACTCGAAGTTCCTTGGGATGTTTTGTAAATGACATTGGACTCCGTTCGGATTAATGGGAAAAGACAGGCGGGCTTCCCCGCTGGGCACAACACACGCAAGGGCTTTGGCAAAGCATGAGTAATACACCGATTGGCAGCTATCTGAAAAAGCACACGGAGGCTTTGGTGAAGGATGTCGGCGTTGAACCGGCATGCGAGATCACAGGCAAATCCAAAGCGACACTCGGGCGGTATTATTCCGACAATGACGAACATGCAGATCGGTTCATGCCCGTGGATGCCGTGGCCCGCTTGGAAGAAGCGTCGAGCTTCCCACATGTGACCGCTGCGCTGGCGGAGTTGAAGGGCATCACGTTGTCCTATGACGACCGCAAGCCAAATTCCGAACGCAGTGGTGGCGTGAACTCCGATGTGATCGCTCTGAGCCAACGCTTTGCGATGCTGATGAGCGAATACCAGCAGTCCATCGAAGATGGTGTGATTTCTGTCAATGAAGCCAAGCGGTTACTGCGCGAGACACTGTTGCTTCAGCAAGTGTTGATCGACATGAAACTGCATCTGGAAGATGAGAGTGTCTGACAAAGACGACCTGCCGGCGCTGACCCGGGAGGCTTTGCCCGAGATTGATGTGGAGGCGCTGCGTGCCCCGAATGATCCGGGTCACAAGCCCCGCATCTTGCTGCTTTACGGGTCACTACGCGCGGAAAGCTATTCAAAAGCGGCCGCGCTGGAAGCGCAGCGTATTTTGGAATTGTTGGGGTGTGAGACGCGTGTGTTTGACCCGCACGGCCTGCCTTTGGTGGATGATGAAGGCGCAGGCACGGATCATCCCAAAGTCGCGGAATTGCGCGAGCTGGCCGTCTGGGCAGAGGGCATGGTGTGGTCATCGCCGGAGCGACACGGCGCCATGACAGGCGTGATGAAGACACAGATCGATTGGCTGCCATTGAGCCTGCAAGGCGGGATTCGGCCCACACAAGGCAAGACTCTGGCTGTGATGCAGGTTTGCGGCGGGTCGCAAAGTTTTAATGCCGTTAATCAGATGCGCATTCTGGGACGCTGGATGCGCATGGTGACGATCCCGAACCAATCTTCGATTCCGAAAGCATGGCTGGAGTTCAAAAAAGGGCGATTGCCCGAAGGGCCGTTCTATGCCCGGATCGTGGATGTCATGGAAGAACTCGTAAAGTTCACATGGCTCGTGCGGGGACGATCGGACTATCTGGTGGATCGCTATTCCGAACGCGTGGAAAGTGTCGCCGAAGTGCACAAGCGCGTGTCAAAGACGTAGCACTTCACCGCGCTCTTTCGTGCGCGTCTCAGCCGTGGCGTTGCACGATCACGGAACCGACGGAATAGCCCGCTCCGAAAGAGCAGATGAGTCCCGTATCGCCGTCTTCCAGATCATCGGAATACTTGGAAAATGCGATGATGGACCCTGCAGACGAGGTGTTCGCGTAGTCCTGAAGGATATTGGGTTGTTCCCCCGGTTGCGGGGTGCGGCCCAAGACTTTTTTGCCGATGAAGTCGTTCATGGACTTGTTGGCCTGATGCAGCCACAGCCGCTTGAGATCATCGGCCGTGAGCCCTTCATCCGCCATGTGATCCGAAATGTGTTGTGACACCATCGGCAACACTTCTTTGAAGACTTTGCGGCCTTCTTGCATGAACTGCATATCACGCCGGTCGGCTACACCATCGGGGCGGGTGCGGCGCAGAAAGCCGTTATTGTTGCGGATGTTGTTGGAAAATTCGGTGGCGCACCGGGTTGATTTCACCTCGAAATAGGGTCCCTTCGCGTCCTCAACCCGTTCCACGAGAACGGCAGTCGCGACGTCGCCGAAGATGAAGTGACAGTCTCGGTCACGCCATTCCAGATGGCCGGAGCAGATTTCCGGGTTCACGACCAACGCAGAACGAATAGAGCCGGATTTGACCATGTCACAGGCCGCTTGAAGGCCAAAGGTGGCCGACGAACATGCAACGTTCATGTCAAAGCCAAAACCTTGGATTCCAAGGGCCTCCTGTATCTCAATCGCAATCGCGGGATAGGCGCGTTCGTGATTGGACGCCGCACAGATAACTGCGTCCACATCCGCCGCTGTCTTTCCCGCTTGGGCCAAAGCCTTGCGGCACGCATCCACACCCATTTCTGTCATCACGCCCGGTTCATCATCAGAGCGCTGGCGCAAGCTGGGATGCATCACGTCAGGGTCAAGGATGCCCGATTTATCAAGCACATAACGACTTTCGATGCCGGAGGCTTTGAGGATGAATTCCTCGGATGAATGGGATTTTGCTTCGACCGTTCCGGCGGCGATCTCATCGGCGTGTTCTGCGTTCCACTTGTCCACATAAGCATTGAACGCGACGACAAGTTCCGCGTTGGAGATGCTGAGTTCTGGCGTGAAAACGCCCGTTCCAGTGATCGCGGCTGTGTGCATTTTCGGCTCCCTTAGGGTGCCGAGATGTGGCCTGAAATTGCCGGTAAGGTCAAGGTTTAGGGCGCGCGCTTGACCTTTGGTGATCGATCTCTGGACGGTTCCGCATTCCGTCAATCCAACATGGGGCACGAGGCTCAAACACAAATCTTTTTTACGATGACTTATGTGTCCCTGTGGGTCGCTTGATTTGCGAACCGCGCAATCAAGAACAATGAGGAACACGCAGAAAACCGCACCCCGAGCGTGTCGAGGTGCGGTGAACCGCCGGACAAACTGTGAAGAGTTGGGACGTGCCCGGTAAATTAGCTTAGCTGGTGCGGGCTTTGCGGCGACGAGCCACAACCAAAGCGCCACCTGCCGTCAGCAACAGCGGGAAGCTGGCTGCCAATGGTACTGGCTGGAGCGACACACCGATGTCGTAGGACGTGCGCCCGTCGACGGATTGAACTCTTAGCTGCAGGTTATCGCCATCCAAGACAATGGGCGAAAAGCTTGCAGACAACAGGTCATTGTTGGTTCCGGACAGCGTGTGGCTTTGAACCACTGTGCCGTTGACGAGGATATCGAATGTTGTGGAAAACGGATCCGTGTTATTGTTCCGCGACGTCGTGAAATTCAGAACATCAACCGTAAGTTCGCCCGTGACTAAGCGCGATTCCCAACGGTCACGGCCGCCGTTGCCGACTTTGCCAGCCAGCAAAACATCGACAGGTGCATCCAGACCGATGCTGAAGGTGCTGATGTTAGAATTGCCGGGAAGGGCTTCATTGCCCGAGATGTCAGCGCCGTCGATCGTCGCCGTACGGTTGCTCTCCGTCAGGATCAGATCGAAATCTGTGGGATCGATTGTTGCAGCGGTTGCGGGCAAGGCAGTTGCGAGCGCAACAGCGAGCCCCGTCGCAAATGCGAAACGGTTCATGATTGGCAGTCTCTCTAGTTGGCGAGGAGCAGACCTCGCGGGTTACGAGGGGAATTTCGCCCGAAAATCAGTTCAAATTGAGGCAACTTTTAGTAGAATTTTCGGTAATTCTAGTATCCCGAGAGCGACTTCAAGTTGCGACCCATCGCGTCAGAACAGGGCGATCCAAATACCGGCGAACATGGCGATGCCACCAAGATTGACGAATGTGTGCCAGATTGAATAGCGATACGGCATCGTCTTTTGCGCGTAGAACGTCGTGCCGATCACATAGGCCGCTGCCCCCGCGATGATGCACCAGAGCGTGGTGATCGGGACCATCGTCAAATGCGGTAGGGCCGACAACCCAATAGCGCCCAGACCAAGATAGGAAGCCGTCGACCAGCGCGACTTGATTGTGGGATTGGTAATCTTGTTCCACATCGCCAGCAGTGTCAGTGCCCAACAGAACACGAGCAAGAACAGCGTCCAAGTCGTGTTGGCGATGACAAAGAACGGCGTGAAAGTTCCGGCGATGCTAGGATAGATCGCGGCGTGGTCGATACGACGCAGCAAGATACGACGATCATGCCAAGGTGAGAAATGGTACGCAATTGAGGCCAGGTTAGAAGCCAGCGCCGCGAGAGCATAAACACAGACAGCCGCGACCATTGTGAGTGCGTATGCCTGTCCGGTGTTCCAGATAAGGACGCTTCCTGCGATAAGGATCAATACGAGGCCAATTACATGCACAGACAGATCGGCCCGCCGATGTGGCAGGTAGGGGCTTGGGTAGGTTGTCGCAGAGGACACGTGGTTTCCCTTACCCCTGCAACGCCTTTACACCCACATCCCCCTCAGCCTGGGCCTTGATCGCCAGTGCGGCGGCGTGGGACCCAGCGGCGGTCGTGAAATAGGGGATTTTGTCGTACAAAGCGATGGAACGGATGGACTTGCTATCCTCCACCGACTGAGCACCATCGGTCGAGTTCATGACCAGTTGCACGCCACCATCTTTCATCAAGTCGGTGATGTTTGGGCGGCCCTCATAGACTTTGTTGACCACATCACACTCTACTTGGTTGCCTGCCAGCCAGCGGGCGGTGCCACGGGTCGCTGTCAGAGTGAACCCAAGAGAGACAAGGATACGAGCGGCCTCAAGCATTTCCTTGGTCTTGTCAGCATCCCTGATGGAGATGAACGCGCATCCAGAGGATGGAAGGACCATGCCCGCACCCTGTTGTGCCTTGAGGAAGGCACGCGGGAAGTCGCGATCCCAGCCCATGACTTCACCCGTGGAGCGCATCTCGGGGCCGAGCAGCGTATCCACACCGGGGAAACGGGCGAAGGGCAGCACGGCCTCTTTGACCGAGAACCACGGCATCA
>CAZDXI010000004.1:0-45015 GCA_964509095.1 uncultured Rhodobacterales bacterium | reverse complement strand
CGCATCGCCAATGGGAAGACGGCTCTGGCGAAACACCGCACCACGTTGCGCCAGATTGAGACGCAGTATGGCGTGGATCACCAGATCGTTGTTGCGATTTGGGGGCTGGAGAGTGCGTTCGGCGCGTTCAAAGGGAGTGAAGATACGATCCGTTCCCTTGCGACTTTGGCGCATGACGAACGGCGCCGGGCATTCTTTGAGGAACAATTGATCGAAGCGCTGCGCATCCTTCAGTCGGGGGACGTGGCAGCGTCAGACATGACAGGCAGTTGGGCCGGGGCGATGGGGCACACACAGTTTATGCCCACGTCCTACCAACGCCACGCGGTAGATTTCACCGGGGACGGAAAACGCGATATCTGGGGGGATGACCCAAGTGACGCCTTGGCCTCGACAGCGGCTTATCTGAAAGCGAATGGCTGGACGAAGGGGCAACCGTGGGGCGTTGAAGTGCGCATGCCGGAAGGGTTCGATTATGCGCTGGCAGATCGGAACGTTTTGAAGTCTCCGTCAGAGTGGGCGGCGATGGGGGTCAAGGACATGTCTGGGGCGTCGGTCCCAGATCACGGAACTGCGTCGATTCTGTTGCCTGCCGGGGCGAAGGGTGCGGCGTTCATGATCTTTGACAACTTCAAGGTGATTGAAAGCTATAACACGGCGGATGCCTACGTGATTGGTGTCGGGCATCTGGGGGACCGTATTCTGGGAGGTCCGGCGATCCAAGGCGGTTGGCCCGAAGGGGATCGGGCGCTGACCTATGATGAGCGGATCGAGTTGCAGGAGCGCCTTACCCGAGCAGGGTTTGATACGAAGAAAATCGACGGAAAGGTCGGGCCGCTGACTATCGCTGCGGTCAGAGGTTGGCAGAAGTCAAAGGGCGAGGTGCCAGATGGCTACGCGTCGCTGAGGCTTCTTAACAAGTTGCGATAATCCAAAGGCGCGCCTTGCGGCGCACGACATGTTTTGGGGGGCTAGCCCCCGTCCCTGCGGGACTCCCCCAAGGTATTTCCGGACAGATGAAGCCTAGAAATTGCGCAAGTTGGAAGAGGTTTCTTCGGCTGGATGTATCATGTCGTGAGATTTGAGGTGCTCGTATGTTGCATCCAGGGCGGCGCGGGCGCGCGTGATCAATGCGTCAATCTCTGAGGGCGTGATGACCAGTGGTGGTGAGATCACCATACGATCGCCCACGTGGCGCATGACCAGATTGTTAGCAAAGCAGTTTTCGCGGCAGATGAGACCGACAGTGCCTTCGTTGGCGAATTTTGCACGGTTGGTTTTGTCCGGTGTTAGTGCCAGGGAGCCCATCATTCCAACGATTTGTGTATCGCCGACCAAAGGGTGGTCGGCGAGAGAATGCCAGGCCTTTTGCAGTGCAGGAGCGGCAACATCGCGGACATGGCCGAGGATGTTTTCTACTTCAAGGATGCGAAGATTTTCCAGTGCAACGGCACAGGCGACCGGGTGGCCGGAATAGGTGTAGCCGTGGAAGAAGTCCTCTGCATCAATGACGGAGGCAATTTTGTCAGACACGATCACACCGCCAATGGGTTGATATCCGGAGCTAAGCCCTTTGGCGATTGTCATGATATCGGGTTCTATGCCGAGTGTTTCAGACCCGAACCAATTGCCTGTGCGACCGAAGCCACAGATGACCTCATCCGCGATCAGCAGGATGTTATGTTGGCGGCAGATGCGTTGAATTTCAGGCCAATACGTCTCAGGCGGGACAATCACGCCACCTGCGCCTTGGATGGGTTCGCCAATGAAGGCCGCAATCCGATCAGCTCCATGTTCCGCGATCAAAGCTTCCAGTTCGCGCGCGGTTTGCAGGCCAAATTCTTCAGGTGTTGTGTCGCCACCTTCCGCCCACCAGTTGGGTTGGTTGATATGCACAATGTCCGGAATCGGCATGGAGTTCACGTCATGCATATAGGCCATACCGCCCAAGGAGCCGGAGCCAACGGAGGAGCCGTGATAGGCGTTCTTGCGCGCCACGATGATGGTGCGTTCGGGTTGGCCTTTCTTTGCCCAGTAGGTGCGTACGAGGCGTATGTTTGTATCGTTAGCGTCCGAGCCAGACGTGCCAAAAAATACATGGTTCAGGTCCCCGGGCGCGAGTTCGGCCAGCTTTTGCGACAGAGCAATCGCGGGCACATGGGTCGTCTGGAAAAACGTGTTGTAGTAGGGCAGTTCGCGCATTTGGCGTGCGGCGGCCTCGGCGAGTTCTTCGCGACCATAGCCGATATTCACACACCAAAGACCTGCCATACCGTCCAGAATCTGATGCCCTTCGCTGTCAGTCAGGAATACGCCGTTTGCTCGGGTGATGACACGTGCGCCCTTTTCGGCCAGCTCGTCGCCACAGGAAAACGGATGCATGTGATGCGCGGCGTCAATTGCCTGCAGGTCCGCCGTAGGCATGTGGTTGGTAATCTTATTCATGGCGCGCTGTCCCGGTGAGATTTGGTTCGGGTGAGCCTCATCCAATTTACAGCGCACGTCAATCACGGGAGGTCTTGTCGGTAAAGAATTCAGCACGCATAGTTTTCGGCAGGCTCGCGCAGCACCGATTCCTTGCCGCTCGGGGGAAAACTTGTTTCAATGCGATCTAGACCGGGGAGAACTCCGGCAGATCGTTAGGGGAGATATACGTGAAACACTCAATTCTTGGAACTGTTGCGGCCATTGCGCTGGTGGCGGGTGCGGCGACGGCCGAAGAAGTGCGGGTCTATAATTGGTCCGACTATATTGACGAGGACTTGCTGACCAAGTTCGAGGAAGAAACTGGCATTGATCTGATCTATGACGTGTTCGACAGCAACGAGGTTTTGGAAACCAAAATGCTGGCGGGGTCGTCGGGTTATGATGTTGTGGTTCCGTCTGGCACGTTCTTGCAGCGTCAGATCACGGCGGGTGCGTTTCAGAAGCTGGACCCGTCCAAGCTGACGAACACCGGAAACATGTGGGATGTGATCAAGGATCGTGTGTCCAAGTATGACCCCGGCAACGAATTTGCGATCAACTACATGTGGGGCACAACTGGAATCGGCGTGAATGTCGGCAAGGTGAAGGAAATCCTTGGCGAAGACGCACCGATGAACTCGCTTGCGCTGGTATTTGATCCAGCGAACATGGAAAAACTGAAAGACTGCGGCGTGCATTTCCTGGATGCACCAGCTGAGTTAATCCCGGCGGCGCTGAACTACATCGGCGAAGACCCGGATGCGCAGGATGCGGATACGATCAAGAAGGCAGAGCCTGTGCTGACCGCCGTCGCGCCGTTTGTGCAGAAGTTCCATTCTTCGGAATACATCAACGCATTGGCGAATGGTGACATCTGCGTGGCCATCGGCTGGTCTGGAGACGTGCTGCAAGCGCGGGACCGAGCGGCTGAGGCTGAAAACGGGGTTGAGATTGCCTATTACGCACCCAAGGAAGGTGCGTTGATGTGGTTCGACAATATGGCGATCCCAGTTGATGCCCCGAACCCGGAAGCTGCACACAAGTTCCTGAATTTCATCATGGATGCGCAGAACATGGCGGCGGCGTCGAACTACGTCTATTACGCCAACGGCAACCTCGCGAGCCAAGAATTCCTGAACGAAGACGTGATTGGCGACACAGCGATTTATCCGGATGAGGAAACGCTGAAGAACCTTTACACCACGTCGCCTTATGACGCGAAAACACAGCGGGTTGTGACCCGCATGTGGACCAAGATCAAATCGGGCACCTGAGCCTGATGACGCGGGGCGGCAATGGGATTGCCCCGCGACCTTCACCGGGAGGATTGCGGTGAACGACACAGTTTTTGCGCCTTGGGATGACGAAACCGCGAAACCGCTGATCCGGTTTCAGAACGTGACCAAGCGTTTCGGTGAGTTCGTCGCGATTGACGACTTGACGCTCGATATCTTTGAAAAAGAGTTCTTTGCGCTTCTTGGGCCGTCGGGATGCGGCAAGACAACGATGATGCGGATGCTGGCTGGGTTTGAAGATCCGAGCGAGGGGAGCATCGAGTTGGCTGGGCAAGATATTTCTGGCGTGCCGCCGAACAAGCGCGCGGTCAACATGATGTTCCAGTCCTACGCACTGTTCCCGCATTTGTCGGTTTGGGAAAACATCGCCTTTGGTCTGCGCCGGGAAGGCAAGGACTCCGCCACCATCGATGCACGCGTGGAGGAGATGCTGAAGCTGACCCGGCTTGAGAAGTTCGCGCGGCGTAAGCCTCATCAGATTTCTGGGGGTCAACGGCAGCGCGTGGCGCTGGCGCGGTCTTTGGCAAAGGCGCCCAAGCTGTTGTTGCTGGATGAACCGCTGGGCGCGCTGGACAAGAAGCTGCGGCAGGACACGCAGTTCGAACTAATGGACATTCAGGAAAAGACCGGCACGACCTTTGTGATTGTGACCCATGATCAGGAAGAGGCGATGACGGTGGCCTCCCGCATTGCCGTCATGGATGAGGGTCAGATCATTCAGGTCGCTACGCCTGACAAGATCTATGAAGCGCCGAATTCCGTTTATGTCGCTGATTTTATTGGAGATGTGAATATCCTCGAAGGGCCAGTTAAGGCTGCCGGATCAGATATTTATGCGCTTCAGGTTGGGGATGTGCAGGTGCGTGCCGCATCTGAAAGGCCGTTCAGCGAAGGGCAGACAGGGCATCTGGCGGTGCGGCCAGAAAAAGTCTCCATTCATACCGAAGCGCCCGACGGAGTGGATAACGTGTTGAAGGGCAAGGTTCTGGACATTGCGTATCTGGGGAACCTGTCGACATATCATGTGGAACTCCCCGGCGGTCAGATCATCAAGGCACAAACAGCCAACACAAGACGCCTGTCGCGCCGGGACATCACTTGGGAAGACGCGGTCTGGGTCAGCTGGACTGACACCGCTGGGGTGCTGTTAGAGCGATGAATGTGTCCCGCAAGTTACCCCTCCCTACCTCCTTTCATCCTAAACTCAGTCGGATAATGGGTGATGAACATGCGAGGGGCTCCGCATGAGGCGGTTGGTCCTGATTGCGGTGCCGTATGTGTGGCTACTTGCCCTGTTCCTTGTACCGTTCTTGATCGTGTTCAAGATTTCCCTATCCGACACGGCGTTGGCCATTCCGCCTTACACGCCGACAATGAAGGATGGGTTGGCCACGCTCATCGCGGGGCTGGATTTTGAGAATTTCGTCTTTCTCACCGAAGACGATCTGTATTGGAAAGCGTATCTCAGTTCGCTGAAAATCGCAGTGATTTCGACGGTTTTAACGATGCTTGTGGGCTATCCGATGGCTTATGCAATGGCGCGTGCGCCAGAGCATTGGCGCCCTACATTGATGATGTTGGTGATCCTGCCGTTTTGGACGTCTTTCCTGATCCGCGTTTACGCGTGGGTCGGCATTCTGAGCACCGAAGGGTTCCTGAACCAGTTCTTGCTGTGGACCGGCCTGATATCCGAACCTATGACCATCCTGAACACGAATTGGGCGGTCTATATCGGGATCGTTTACACCTATCTGCCGTTCATGATCCTGCCGATTTTCGCAGCCTTGGATCGATTGGATGGATCCTTGATCGAAGCGGCGGAAGACCTTGGCTGTTCCCGGATGGCGGCGTTTTGGCTGGTCACATGGCCCTTGTCGCGTAACGGGGTGATCGCTGGGTGTTTCCTAGTGTTCATCCCTGCGTTGGGTGAGTTTGTGATCCCGTCGCTTCTAGGCGGCTCTGGCACCTTGATGATCGGCAAGGTGTTGTTCGAGGAGTTCTTTGCCAATCGCGATTGGCCAGTGGCAAGCGCGGTTGCGGTGATCCTTCTGCTGATCCTGATCGTGCCCATCATTCTGTTCCAGCGAAACGAACAGAAACAGGCGGAGGCGGAGCAATGACGCGGTTGTCCCGGTTTAATGTCGTGTCGCTCACGTTGGGGTTCGCCTTTTTATACATCCCGATGCTGATTCTCGTGATTTACAGTTTCAATGCCTCCAAACTGGTCACCGTTTGGGCCGGGTTTTCAACCAAATGGTATGGGGAGTTGTTGCAGAACGAACAGTTTCTGGATGCGGCATGGGTGACACTGCGCGTTGCGTTGATTTCCTCGACCATCGCGACGGTCCTCGGCACGATGGCGGCGTATGTATTGGTGCGTGGCGGGCGGTTTTTCGGGCGCACGCTGTTTTCGGGCATGATCTATGCGCCGCTCGTGATGCCAGAGGTGATTACCGGCCTGTCGCTGTTGCTGCTGTTCATCGGCTTGGGGCTGGATCGCGGTGTCATGACGATTGTGCTGGCACATACCACGTTTTCGATGTGTTTCGTCTCGGTTGTGGTGTCGTCTCGATTGGTGAGCTTTGATCGCGCTTTGGAAGAAGCGGCTCTTGATCTCGGCGCGTCTCCGTTGGAGGCGTTCCGTTTGGTGACCCTTCCGATCATCGCGCCTGCCGTGATCTCCGGCTGGTTGCTGGCGTTCACTCTCAGCTTGGATGACCTCGTGATTGCGTCCTTCACCTCTGGTCCGTCAGCAACGACCTTGCCGATGAAGATATGGTCTTCTGTCCGGCTTGGGGTCAGCCCTGAGATCAACGCACTGTCCACCATCTTGATCGGGTTGGTAACGATTGGGGTGATTTCCGCTTCCCTTGTATCCAAGCAAGCGACCTTGCGTCGCCATCGTGAAGAACGCGCAGCGCAGCAAACCGCATGACCCGCATTTATCCCGATTACGTTTATGGCAACGGCCCGCGAGAAGACTGTTGGTGGGATGAGACGTGCGAACTTCCAGCCACCGAAACGCTGGCTGGCGATCTAGTGTGCGACGTAGCCATCGTTGGTGCTGGTTTCACCGGACTTTCGGCGGCTTTGGTCCTTGCGCAGTCAGGCCGACAGGTTGCGGTCTTTGACTCTCACGGGCCGGGGTGGGGCGCATCTGGTCGCAATGGCGGCTTTTGCTGTTTGGGCGGTACCAAGTTGTCAGACGCCCAACTGGACACTGGGTTTGGCGAGGAGGCGCGCGTCGAATGGCGTCATGCCGAACGCAAGGCTGTTGACCATGTTTCCGGCTTTTTGGCGCGATACAATATTGATGCAGATGTGCATTCTCAGGGCGAAACGTGGCTCGCCCATAAGCCGTCGCTTATGGATACCGCGACAGAGGATAGCAGGGCGTTTCAGGACACTTTTGACACTCAGCTGGATGTGCATAGTGCGAGCGATTTGGCGGCTAACGGCATGTCGGCTGGATTCCATGGGGGCATTACAGTTCCGTTTGGGTTTGCGTTGAACCCAAGAAAGTACGTGGCCAGTTTGTCGCGTGCCTGTGTAACCGCAGGGGTTTCAGTCTATTCCAACGCACATGTTGGCCGCATTTCGCGCTCTGGCGATGGCTGGGATCTGGATGTTGCGGATCATCAGGTGCGCACCTCCAAAGTACTGATTGCCAGCAATGGGTATTCGTCGGATGCACTGCCGGATTGGCTATCTGCCCGGTACATGCCCACCCAATCGAGCGTTATTGTGACCCGACCCATTTCCGACGCGGAACGTGCAGCACAAGGCTGGACGAGCTATCAGATGTGCTATGACAGTCGAAATCTGCTGCACTATTTTCGACTAATGCCCAACAACCGAATGTTGTTTGGGATGCGTGGAGGTTTGGGGGGATCTCCCGCGTCTGAACAACGGGCCCGGCGTCGCGTTCGTCGCGACTTTGACAAGATGTTTCCTGCTTGGCGCGGGGTGGAGACGACGAACTACTGGTCCGGAATGGTGTGCATCTCGCGCAGGCTTTCCCCGTTTGTTGGCGAAGTGCCCGATGCGCCGGGATTGTTTGCGGCCATGTGTTTTCATGGCAATGGTGTCGCGATGGGCAGCTATTCTGGCCACTTGATTGGTCAACTTATGGCGGGTGGCGGCGATGCGCGACCCGAGGTCGTGAAACAGCCGCTTGCGAAGTTCCCATTGGGGGCTGCGCGCCGGGCGTTGTTGGTTCCTGCCTATGCGTCTTACATGCTGGGTGACCGATGAGTTCGCCAACGCGCGAGTTGACAGGCGTATCTACAACGCCCAATTGGATGGTGACGACCAAAGGTGAGGCGCGCAGATGAAGATCGCCATGATTGGTACCGGGTATGTGGGCCTTGTTTCGGGTGTCTGCTTTTCCGATTTTGGGCATGAAGTCGTTTGTGTCGACAAAGACCCGGACAAGATTGCGATGTTGGAACGTGGCGAAGTTCCGATCTATGAGCCCGGCCTTGATGAATTGATGGCCAAGAATACCGGGGCTGGCCGTTTGTCGTTCTCTGGCGATTTGGCAACTGCAATTGACGGGGCTGATGCGGTCTTTATCGCCGTAGGCACGCCAACGCGTCGTGGCGATGGACATGCAGATCTGAGCTTCGTTATGGCCGCAGCGGAAGAAATCGCGCGGAACCTCACGGGATATGCGGTCATCGTGACCAAATCTACAGTCCCTGTCGGCACAAATCGGCAGGTGAAGCAGACCATTTCAAAGGCTAATCCCAAAGCAGAGTTTGATGTTGCCTCGAACCCGGAGTTTCTCCGTGAAGGTGCGGCGATCGATGACTTCATGCGACCGGATCGGGTCGTCGTGGGCGTGCAAAATGATCGCGCGGCGGAGGTGATGCAGGACATCTATCGCCCACTCTACTTGCGGGACTTTCCGATCATGGTGACGGACTTGGAAAGTGCAGAGATGATCAAGTACGCAGCCAATGCGTTTCTGGCGACCAAGATTACATTTGTGAATGAGATTGCCGCGCTTTGTGAACGCGTGGGTGCTGACGTGAAGTCGGTGAGCAAAGGCATGGGGATGGATGGCCGTATCGGTAACAAGTTCCTACACGCCGGACCCGGTTACGGCGGTAGTTGCTTTCCGAAAGACACACAGGCTTTGGCGCGAATTGGGCAAGACCATTCCATGCCCATGCAACTCACGGAAACTGTCATCAAAGTGAATGACGAGATCAAACGGCGCATGATCGACAAGATCGTTGATGTCTGCGGTGGATCTGTGAATGGCAAAACGATTGCCGTTCTGGGTGTCACATTCAAACCGAACACTGATGACATGCGCGAAGCACCGTCTTTGACTATTGTGCCGTGGCTTGTGGGCAATGGCGCAAAGCTGCGCGTGGTCGATCCTCAAGGTAAGCGAGAGGGCGAAGCTCTTTTGCCGGGTGTCAGTTGGATGGATGACGCCTACAAAGCTGCACAAAACGCAGATGCGATTGTGATCCTTACTGAATGGAACGAATTTCGTGCACTAAACCTCAAACGATTGGCGAGACGTATGTCGACGGCTGCGTTAGTGGATTTGCGTAACATTTACTCTGCTCGGGACGCGCGGCGCGCGGGGTTCACGGCCTATGTGTCGGTAGGCCGCAAACCCTTCTTTGGCGCGTCAGACACGTCCTCTCAAGCGAAGAACTAAGCAGGCTCACGCAGAGCCAATACCGACTCCGCCGAGATTGTCGCGCCACTTTCCAGGATCAATTTGGTCGTGCCGTCGTCGCGCCGCGCCTCTGTAATTCGTCCGTAGGTTTCACCAGAGGATGTGCCGACGACTTCGCCTTGTGCGCTGCTTTCGATTTCAAAGGTGTAGGCACCGGAAGGAAATGGGCTGCCACTCGCATCAACGCCAGCCCACTGCACCGGATCACCAGATGTGTCGAGCGCGATCCGTTGAACCTCTGTTCCATTTGAATCGCGCACGATCATGGCAACATCTTCGGCAACGGAGGCCGGGCTGGGAATCACTGTGATCGGAGCGCCATCAAAGAAGGCCGGAGCCGTCGTGCGGGCTTCCATTCCGATCCAGCCCGCGAATTCCGCCATGTTGGAATTGCCCATCTGAGACACCAGTGCGCTTAACAGGTCGTTACTTTTCACTTGTTGTTCAACACCGGAGAACTGAGCCAACTGCGATGCATACTCAGTTGAGTCAATCGGTTCCAACGGATCCTGATACTTCGCCTGTGCAGTCAGCATTGTCAGAAAAGTTTCAAAGTCTGACGACAGAACACTTGATGCGCCGTCACCAGCTGCGACCTGTGCTGGTGGCAATGAGGGGGTCGTTGGGGTTGGCAGAATATCCATCAAAGGTCTCCTTATAAGCGAATGTCGAGCCGATGGCCGGTGTCCAGTACATTCGGTGTCAAAGCTTGGGGTTCGAGTTGGGCAGGATCAACGTCGTCAAGTTCAAGGGCTCTGGTGGTAGAACCGGACGCACCTTTTTCACCTTGTTCTTCGGCGGTGCCATCTTGTCCTTTGCCGAACGACAACTCGACCGAGTCAAAGCCCATATCAGCTAAGTCGCGGGCCAATTGTTCCGCATGACGCTTCATCAATTCGAGCGTTTCAGGCCGCTCCGCCAAAACGCTGAGCATCACACCTGCTTCAGTGGCGGAGACGGATAGCCTTACGCGGCCGAGTTCCTCTGGATTGAGCGACACATCAACCGGGCGATCTGGCATTGCGCGGACAGCATCAGCGATCTGCATTGCAATAGCACGCGGCATATCTGCGCGGTTCATTGCGGTGGCAGGGGCGGTGGTTTGCGTCGACGTTGACGAAGTTGTTCCGCGCAAGTCGAAATGCAAAGACTCAATGTCTCCGTCTTGCTGCAATGGGTCCGCCTTCGTTTCCTTGATCAAATTTGCTAGCCCCGGTGCGGACGCAAACAGCGTTTGGGTCGGGTTGGGTGCTGCGGCTGATGGGGATTTTGCGATGTCGACTTGGCTACGAATTTCAGGCGCTGTCGGACTGTCGTCTGACGCGAACTGCCGTGGCATTGAGCGTTCTTCGGTTTCACCAAAACGACTCTGTGCGATCTGCATTGGTTTTGCCGGTGCACTAATCTGCGTCGTAACAGCGGTTTCCAGGCTCGGCCGGTTGGCCGCGGACATCGTGTGACCCGATTCTGAAACGGCACGTCGTGACTGCTCGTGAACCAATGTTTCTGTCTTGGACTGCATACCAGGTACGTCCGCATCACGGCTGATGTTCAAATCGCTCGCTCTTGAAGCTAGTGGCGGCGTATTTGTCTGTTTTGCGTTCGTGCTGGCGAGCGGCAAAGGAACTGCTGGCTTGTTGGTTTCATGTTCCGATGTCGATTTTACAGGAGCAGTCGGGGTTTGAACTTCAACACCAGCTCTTCCAGTGGCGTCAGCCTTTGCATTTGGAGTTGGCGCGAGAGGAGTGGTCAACTGATCAGCCGGTAAAACGCTCTGCAACACATTCGAGGTGGGGATTTGCACAGACGTCTTTGACGCGAGAACATCCGCGTTAGACACCGAATTGTTTCCACTTGAATCGCCGAAGGCCGCCTGTTTTGGCAAGTCAGGTATTGTGACTGGCTTTCGCGCTGTCTCCGACGCAGACGTCGCAAGAATCTGCACATCTGTCTGTTCCGCTGTGCGAGGCGAATCTGTTGGTCCATCTTGTTTTGACTTGTCGGTGCTCGGAGGTATCGCTGCAGCCGTCTCATTCAGGCTTGGTTGGTTGCGCTCATCTGCACGTTTGGTAACTTCGATCCCGTTTTGAGGGTCCGTTTCCTTGACAAGCTCTGAGAATTCGACCGGTTCTCGACCTTCGTTCGTAGCAGCATTGTCGACTGGATGTGACGGTTTATCAGGTTTCCCAGCCTTGGACTGCGACTCGGTGATCAGGGGGCTCAATACAGGATTGTTCAAAACACTACGCTCCGGGAATTCTTCCACGGTTCTGGTCTAGCGCACAGAAGTTACCGAAATTTTTACCGCTTTGACGTCACACTCCCAAAAGTACGAACAATTTTCAGGATTGCTCAAATGGAGATCTCAAAGGCACCTCTTGTCCAGGTTCCGGAAAATCTCAATCAGGACAAAGCGTTAAAGGAAGCTGCGGCAGCCTTGGAAGCGTCTTTTCTGGCTGAGATGCTGAAGGCTGCAGGCTTGGGCGAATCGCGGTCCGAGTTTGGTGGCGGCTCTGGTGAGGACCAGTTTTCTTCATTTTTGGTGCAGGCCCAGGCCGAAGAAATGGTCAAAACAGGTGGAATTGGTCTGGCAGAGGCGATTTTCAACGCATTGAAGGAGAGACAGGATGACACATGATACCGATACACTAATCCGCAAACTCGACAGCCTGCTTGATACTGAACGGCAAGCCTTGCTCGATGGCAATCTCGAAGCGCTTGCGACGATCGTTGGCGAAAAAGAAGGTCTGATTGACGCGCTGAATCAGGCCGAACTGGAGGCGCCGGATGACATCGCCCCGGTGAATGAAAAAGTTGTGCGCAACCAAGCGTTGCTGGAACAGGCTTTGAACGGAATTCGATCTGTTGCGCGCAAGTTAGCGGAAATCCGGCAAACGCGCCGCTCCTTTGATACCTATGATCACATGGGTCAAAAGAGTCAGATTGAAGCGGATGCAAAGACAACTGTTGAAAAACGCGCCTGACGAGATTTGTGATAAATCCGAACTAAGTCGCTGATGCGTCTTAGGATTCCTTTAGTAGGTTTCAGACCATGATGATCGGGCATTCGGAAATCCGGATGGCGCAAGGTCGGGGCACCGATCAATGCATGGGTCAGAAAGGCCTTTGGTCCGTCTCACATGACGGGATGTAATTGGCTAAAAGCCACAGACTAAAGGAAAATTTTATGTCGAGTATCCTGACAAACAACAGCGCAATGACAGCCTTGCAGACTCTGAAGTCGATCAACAAGGATCTTGCGCAAACGCAAAATGCGATTTCGACCGGTAAAGAAATCTCCGGCGCCAAGGACAACGCGTCCATCTGGGCGATCTCCAAAGTGATGGAATCCGATGTTTCCGGTTTCAAGGCTGTTTCCGACAGTCTTGCATTGGGTGAGTCCACAGTTGCAGTTGCTCTGGCCGGTGCCGAGCAGATCACCAACATCCTGAACGACATCAAGGAAAAAGTGGTCGCCGCAACTGGTGAGAACGTTGACCATACTAAGCTGGCCAACGACGTAACCGAGCTTACCAACCAGGTGACGTCCATCATTGACGCTTCTCAGTTTAACGGCATGAACCTGTTGAACGACGACGGTGTTGACCTGGACGTTCTGTCCTCTCTGGATCGCGACAACACCGGCACTGTGACGGCGTCTAGCATCACGGTCTCGGCGGTGGACTTCACAAGCAACCTGGATCTGTCTGACATTGACGTGTCGGATTCCACAACCGCAACGACCTCCATTACGGCCATCGAAACGCACATTCAGACGGCTGTTGACGGTGCCGCTGCACTGGGTGCGTCTTCCAAGCGTATCTCCGATCAGTCGGAGTTCGTGGGTAAAGTGATGGATGCAATGAAGTCCGGCATCGGTTCGTTGGTCGACACAGACATGGAATCCGCGTCTGCTCGACTGCAGGCCTTGCAGACACAGCAGCAGTTGGGTGTTCAGGCCTTGTCAATCGCCAACCAGGCGCCGCAGACAATCCTGCAGCTCTTCCGGTAAAACTATGATCAGAGGCGTGCTCTGGCACGCCTCTGACACTACTTAATCTCAGTTTTCTCGGTAAGGCAGGTTTAACCAGTGTCCTCTGCATCTATGGCGCAACGCGCATATTCATCAAATATTGAAACCGTTAGCACACCTCGCAGTGTGGAGTTTCAAGTCATCGGTCGGATTACACATCGGCTGAAAAGCGCGATCAAATCTGGTGAAAAACGAGCGTTGATCGAGGCGATGCATGAGAACAGAATTCTCTGGAACACGCTGGCAGCTGATGTCGCATCTCCGCACAATCAATTGCCCGACGATTTGCGGGCTCGCATCCTGTACCTTGCTGAATTCACCGCGCAGCACACGCGCAAAGTATTGAACAATGAAGACACTGCGGTCCCGCTGTTAGAAATCAATGCGGCGATCCTCGGCGGTCTTCAAAGCGAAGGGAAACAGCCATGAGCGGGCTTGTCCTAAAACTCAGCCCCAAAGAGCGGGTGCTGGTCAATGGCGCCGTCATTGAAAATGGCGATCGCCGTAGCCGGTTGTCAATCATGACGCCCGGAGCCAACATTTTGCGTCTGCGCGATGCGATCCATCCGGAAGAGGCCAAAACACCAGTTCGACGTGTGTGTTATGCCGTTCAACTTGTCTTGTCTGGCGACTCTGATGCGGAGGAGACTCATCTTCCTTTGTTGCGGCAGATCGAAGAGCTGAGCCAAGTGTTCACAGATGCCGATAGTCGTAAGAGTCTTCAAGAAGCGACAGACGCAGTTATTTCTGGGCAGCACTACAAGTGCCTGAAGGCCTTGCGCGCGATGCTTCCACGCGAAGATCGTTTGTTCGCAGCCACACGGCAGTGATTGGAGAAAAGTGATGTTTCAACCTGCGATCCCGTTTGATGGCCTTGTCGGATGGCGGCTTTTGCAGCGAACCTACGACACGCAGTTTGAAGCGTTCAGTCAGGCGACCCAGCTCAAAAGGGACACAGAATATTTCCGCGACAACATAGCGTCCGTTAACTCTGCAGAAGAGTTGGTCGCGGATCGACAACTTCTTACAGTCGCTCTTGGTGCCTTTGGTCTGCAGGATGACATCAACAACCGCTACTTCATTCAGAAAATTCTGGAAGAAGGCACGATCAATGACGACGCGCTGGCCAACAGATTTACGGATGCGCGTTACAAAGACATCTCTGCTGCGTTTGGTTTTGGCCCGACAGAGCTGCAGCGGAACAGGCTTTCCGATTTTCCTGACGAGATCATCGCGGCATTCAATCGACAGAGCTTTGAGGTCGCTGTCGGTGAACAAAGTCAAACTTTGCGCGTTGCGCTCGCGGCGGAACGGTCGTTTGCCGATCTGGCCGAAAGTACTTCCTCTACGGAGGTCAAATGGTTTGAAGTCATGGGGCAACCCCCTTTGCGCAGCCTATTTGAAACGGTCTTTCAACTGCCAAGCTCGTTCTCCCAGATCGACATCGACAAGCAGAGAGATCTTTTAGAGGACCGAAGTCAGTCGATGTTTGGAACGCGTGATCCTGCGGATTTTGATGATCCCGAACTGCAGGAAGATTTGCTGACGCGTTATACAGCGATTTCTCAATTGCAGGCCTCGTCGTTCGCGACTTCGGGTGCATCAATCGCTTTGTCCCTTCTTCGTGGTAGCTAAGCACAGATCAAAGATGTCTTTCCTGCCTATGAAATTCTCTGAAAGCAAACTGAACGCTTATATCGCTCCAGCACGTCGAAGCATTAGCTTCAGTTTATCAAAACACTGTTCTGGCGAATTTTGCCCACACTGACCTAAAAAACTGTCAATTTCCGGCCAGAGTTGCACGGCGACATCAAGCTCGGGGTCAGCTCCTTTCGTATATAGCCCGGACCGCACCATCATGCTGTTTTGCTCAAAGATCGAAGTCAGCTCCCGCACGCGACTAATAGTTCGGTTCTCATCGCTGGACGCTGCATTTGGCAATGACCGAGAAACGGATTGCAACAAACTGATTGCAGGATAGCGACCGCGTTCGGCTATCGCCCGATCAAGAACAATATGGCCATCCAGCACGCCGCGCAGAATATCCGCAATGGGTTCTTCCATATCCGAACCCTGAACCAGAACTGATAAAACAGCTGTTATGTCGCCTGAACCTTGCTCGCCGGGGCCGGCTCTCTCGCACAATTCGGTTATCAAATGTGCTGTGCTCGGCGGGTGTCCCCTCAAAACAGGAACTTCGCCTGATGCAGTTGCGACCTCGCGATGCGCTTCGGCGAACCTGGTTACCGAATCCGCGATGAAGAGCACAGACTTCCCCTGATCCCGAAAGTATTCGGCGACGCTCATAGCGGTCCAAGAGCAACGCCGGCGTTCTAACGCTGGCCGATCCGATGTCGCAGCAACAACCACGCATTTCCGCATGCCGGCTTCGCCCAGAATTTCCTGAGTAAAATGCCGTAATTCACGCCCTCGCTCTCCAACCAATGCGACCACAACAACTTCGCATTCAACATGTTTCACGAGTGTCCCCAACAGGGTCGACTTCCCGACGCCGGAACCGGCAAACAAACCCATTCGTTGCCCGCGCACCAGAGGAAGGCAGGTGTTCATCGCATATGAACCGGTGCTCATCCGGCTTCCAAATCCTCGACGGGTGTTGGCTTGGGGAGGTGCGTTTCGCAATTCAATACTCTGCGACCCCTGCGGTAACCTGCGGTCATCTAGGGCGTTACCATTCGCATCGATGACGCGGCCCAGCCATTCATCGCAAGGTCGTATCGATAAAGGTGGCATCAGTCGGGCTTGCGCACCCAACTGCAAACCGGACAACGCCCCATCTGGCATGACCGTGATGTGCGCCGTGTCAATTTGAATGACTTCGCCAGAAAGATTTTGCCCGTTAGGCAGCTTTGTGTGAATGAGATCCCCCAGTTTGGCGACGCGCGTTAGACCGCTGACCAGTATCCGGGTTCCGTCTGATGCAATCACCCGACCCAATTGTTGAACAGCGTCCAATCCAGAAATCTTGTTCGTCAAATCCTCAAACAATCGCATTTGCATTGTGCCCTCCTGAGCCTGTGCAAACCGTTTTTAAAGGAATCAGGGTTAAGCCTTGATTGAAGCTAATCGAGGGAGAAGCCCCGATGTTCGATGGAATCGAACTTTTCAAGATTTCTGCAGCCATGCAGTCGCACGCAGGTCGGCGTCAGGCTTTGACGGCGCAAAACATGGCAAATGTTGACACGCCCGGTTTTCGGGCTCAGCGACTGCCAAGTTTTGCAGATATTGCAGAAAAGCCTGACCAACATCCGTCTTTGCGCGCAACGCGTCCCGGTCATTTGCATGGTGCCGGTGCTGATATTTCACTTGTTCGCCCGTCAGATGAACGCAACGACCCGTCGCCGGATGGGAACACTGTGACGGTCGAACGCGAAATGCTCGAATCTGTTGGGGCCAAGCGGGAGCATGATCGTGCGCTGGCAGTGTACAAATCTGCTCTGAAAATTTTGCACACGACGTTGTCGAGGTCCTGAACATGAGCAGCGAATTTTCCAAAGCACTTGAGGTGACAACAAGCGGATTGCGTGCGCAAGCGACGCGGTTGCGACATTTGTCGGAGAATATCTCGAATGCGGATACCCCCGGGTATCGACGTAAAACCGTGTCGTTCGAAACCGAAATGGCCGGGCGCGACATGCTGTCTTCTGTCGCAGCGGGGCGGGTGCAACTCGACCAGAGCGATCTGAAACGCATGTACGATCCCAGTCATCCGTTGGCTGATGCAAGCGGTCACTATGATGGATCGAACGTGAATCTATTGGTGGAGTTGTCGGACGCGCGAGAAGCGCAACGTAGCTACGAAGCCAACCTAAAAATCTTTGAGCAGACCCGTGCAATGTCCTCTGGACTGATGGACCTGCTCCGCCGTTAACCAACCAACCGAATAAAGAGGAGCATACCAGAATGGATGTTCGTGCAGTTACAGCCGCCCAGAAATATGTCGCGTCCAAGCCGGCAACAGAGCCAACTGATGTCGGACAGGCAGCCCGTGCGGCAGCGATCGACTTTGCCCAGACGCTAGCGCAGACAGAAGCAACAGCAAAAGCGGCAATGACCGGTGATGCGGATGCGCATTCGCTTGTGCAAGCACTGGCTCAGACTGAACTGGCTGTCGAAACGGCCGTTACGATCCGAAACAAAGTGGTCGAAGCGTATCAGGAAATCCTGAGAATGCCGGTCTGATCCATGTTGGAAGAGATCGTCTTTTTTGACGCCTTGCGGCAGTCACTTTGGGTCGCAGTCATCATTTCGCTCCCGATCCTGACGGTCGCATTGGTCACAGGCGTGTCCATCGGCTTGTTGCAGGCGTTGACCTCCGTTCAAGAGATGACCCTGACTTTTGTGCCCAAGCTTGCATCCATCGTGGTGGTCTTTTGGATATCGATGAGCTTCATGACGTCAACGTTGGTTTCGTTGTTTCATGGGCAAATTATACCTTTGATTGTAGGGGGTTAAGTTATGGATAGCGCAAGCTATACAACGCTGTCTCGCCAAATGGGCTTGTGGCGAGAGATGAGCATCGTCGCAAACAATATCGCAAACAGCGCGACAACCGGGTACCGGCAAGAAGGCCTGATTTTTTCTGAGTACGTGAAAGCCAGCCCCGATGGCCGCAGCTTGTCAATGGGCCACGGCAATGTCCGGAACACTTCATTTGTACAAGGTGCGTTGACGCAAACCGGTGGGACTTTCGACTTCGCGATTGAAGGGGATGGTTACTTTCTTGTTGAAACTCCGCTGGGTGAACGTTTGACCCGCGCGGGAAGCTTTTCGCCGAATGCGGATGGCGATCTGGTGACACCTGATGGGTTCCGCGTGCTGGATGCGGGCGGGGCGCCTGTGTTCGTACCGCCAGATGCAGGGAAAATTGCAGTCGCATCTGACGGAACGCTAAGCGCGGATGGTCGATTGCTCGGCCAGGTCGGTCTTGTTCAACCCATAGATCCATTGGGGATGAACCGCGAAGACGGTGTAATGTTTGCGGCCGATGCTGGTTTTGAACCCGTAGAAAACCCACGAATTCTTCAAGGTTTTGTCGAAGGATCCAACGTAGATCCAATTACCTCATTGGCGCGGATGATCGAGGTTCAACGCGCTTATGAGCTTGGCCAATCATTCCTCGATAGTGAAAACCAGCGCATCCGTGATGCGCTTCGGTCGTTTACCAAGTAACTGAAAGGAGCCTGAAATGCGTGCTCTCAAGATTGCAGCCACGGGTATGTATGCCCAACAAATGCGTGTGGAGACGATCTCCAACAACCTCGCGAACATGTCGACCACGGGTTACAACGCCCGGCGCGCCGAATTTGCGGACCTGCATTACCAACAGATGATGCGCCCCGGTACGGTGAATGCTGCGGATGGCACGGTTTTGCCCACGGGTGTTCAACTCGGGCTTGGTGTTCGGCCGTCCGCGGTTTCGATTCATCTGGAACAAGGGTCTTTGGCCGCCACTGGAAACGATCTTGATGTCGCGATTGAGGGCAACGGTTATCTAGAAGTCACGCTCCCATCCGGTCAGACAGCGTATACGCGGGATGGTGCGTTGAAGCGAACGGCGGAAGGCTTGATTGTCACGTCCGACGGCTACGCGGTTTCACCGGAGGTCACAATTCCCGCAGACGCGCGCAGTATTTCGATCAATGGCGCTGGCGAGGTCTACGCTTACTTTGCCGACACGGAAGAAGCTCAGCTCTTGGGGCAATTCAATCTGGCCGGCTTCACCAATGCGAAGGGTTTGGAAGCAATCGGCTCAAACCTCTTTGTTCAAACGGAAGCTTCCGGGCCATCTCTGATTTCTACCCCTGGTCTCGATGGGCTCGGGACATTGCGACAGGGTTACCTTGAGGACAGTTCCGTGGATGCAGTGCGGGAGATTACGGAATTGATCGAGGCGCAGCGTGGTTACGAAATGAACGCAAAAGTCATTTCTGCTGCCGATCAGATGATGGGTGCAACGACACAGGTGCGCTGATGCGGATATTTCTTGCGATCATTTTATGCATTTGGCCGGGTCTTTTGCTCGCGGACACTCTCGTCGCGGTCAAAACGATCAGGGCCAACACCATCTTGACGCCTCAGGACATCGCGTTGGACCCGAACCTCGGAGAAGTGGGGCTGGACGATCCGTCTGCGTTGATCGGAATGGAAACGAGGGTCGTGCTTTACGCCGGTCGCCCGATCTTGGCCGAACATGTGGGTCCACCCGCCGTTGTAAACCGAAATCAGATCGTCCCCCTGGTGTTTCGCAAGTCTGGCCTGTCGATTTCGACTGCTGGCAGGGCTCTCGACCGGGGCGCGGAAGGCGACATCATTCGGGTGATGAACATGTCGTCCCGAACCACTTTGTTCGGCACGGTTTTGGAAGATGGCAGCGTTGACGTGTCTGGGTTCTGAGAACGTGCAGCCGAATTGGAGAAGACCAAAATGAAATACACAGTATTAACCGGGTGCATCGTGATCGCGTTGGCGGGTTGTTCGCGCCTTGAACAGGTCGGAAAACCGCCAGAATTGTCTTCAAATGCGCAAGGTGCTGAACATGCTGCGATGATGTCGCCCGGTTTGCCGCAGACGCTGCAGGCGCGCCCGAGGGTCGAAGAAGCCTCCTTGTGGAGCCGTTCGCAAAGTTCGTTGTTGGGTGATCGACGCGCCATGCAGCGCGGGGATATCATGACGGTCGTGATTGAAATCGATGACAGCGCAGAGATTTCGAACTCTTCGGAGCGGTCGCGATCCGGAAACGAGAACCTCGGCATTCCCGACCTATTTGGCATTCCTCAACGGATTGATGGCAGCCTGCCGGAAGGCGCGTCTATGGCCAATGCTGTCTCTGTCAATTCCAGCAGTTCGTCCGGCGGCGATGGTTCTGTACGACGTAACGAAAAACTGACCTTGCGCGTGGCCGCGACAGTAACCGACGTGCTTCCAAACGGAGTTCTGGCCATTTCCGGGATGCAGGAAGTGCGCGTGAACTTTGAGCTGCGTGAGTTGTTAGTGTCTGGTTACGTGCGTCCGCAGGATATCTCTCGCCAGAACGAAATTACGTATGACAAAATTGCGTCCGCGCGGGTGTCCTACGGTGGGCGCGGGCAAATCACAGATGTGCAGCAACCCCGCCTTGGCCAGCAAGTGCTTGATATTGTTTTGCCGTTCTAAGGAAAATTGATGCGATGAAGAAACTCTTACCTCTTATTCTTCTCTTGATTGGAACGGGTGCTGGCGTTGGGGCAGGGGTCTTTTTGCGCCCGCCTCCTGAAGAACCGGCAGACGTGGCTGGCGATGAGGCGGAACAAAGTGAAGTAACCGAGGCCAAGGCTGAAACGGGAGAGGAAGGCGAAAGCCTGTTTGAATACGCCAAACTCTCCAATCAGTTTGTGATTCCGCTGGTTGAAGACGGAGAAGTCGCGTCTTTGGTTGTGATGGCGTTGAGCCTCGAGGTTAAGGCCGGTCACCGTGACGCGATTTTCCAGCTAGAACCCAAACTTCGGGATTCCTTTTTGCAGGTCATGTTCGACCATGCGAATGTTGGTGGTTTTCGGGGCATGTTTACCAATACCCAAAATCTGGACGTTCTACGATCAGCTCTGCGCGAGGTTGCCGTGCGGGACGCAGGCGAAAACGTGACGGACGTGCTTATCCTCGAAATCGCGAGGCAAGACTACTAATTTCAAGAAGACGTTACGGATCTTTAGGGGCGCTGGTTGTCGTAGCCACCCTTATCATGCTCTCGATTTCTTTGACTTCCTGTTCGTGCTGCATCTTCTTTGTTTCTTCTTTGTACTTCTCCGCAACCACGTCGTATCTGCCGGTATCTGTGGCAACACGACGTGCGATTGGCTCTTTGCGGACCAAAAGCTTCGCAAGGTCGGTGGTCAGATCGGCCTGTGTTCGGTCGATCCAACCTTGCCATAAGACGTCAGCGCCGATTGATCGCATAGGTATGAGATTTGGATCGGCGGCGCGGCTCTGAAAACGGTGACTGTTCAGAGTGGCAAGGTCTTTTCGGATGCGGTTTTCCTCTGCTTGCAGGGTGTGAAGATCCTTTTGCGAACGCAACATTTTCAGCTTCTGAAGCTGCTTTAGGTTTTGTAAATCCTGAGCCATCAGTAACCTCGCTCCTTCACGCGTCGACGCATCGTTTCAGCGAACCGAATTGCTGTCGCAACCGCACGATAGAGATCTGGTGGAATCTCTTGCCCAATCTTCGTTGTTGCATGCAATGCTCGCGCCGTTGGAGGATCTGCGTGAATTGGGACTCCGTTCTCAACAGCGATCTTCCGAATGGCATGCGCCATTTCGTCCGTACCCTTTGCAACACAACTGGGAGCCGTTCCTAGTTCTCTTGACCAATGCAAAGCGACCGCAAAATGAGTTGGGTTTGTGATCACGACATCCGCTGTTGCAACATCCTGCAAAGACTGACCTGTCGCTCGCTCTCGACCCCGTTGCAACCTTTCCTGTTTTAGGAATGGGTCACCTTCGCTGTCTTTCATTTCATCCTGAATCTCCTTGCGGCTCATTCGGAGTTTGCGCCGGTGATCAAAGTGTTGAAATGCAAAATCAATTGCCCCAATTGCGGCAGTGACAATTACAACAATGCCAAGGAAGTTCAAAAACAACTGGCTCAAGTAAACCATAGACTGAGTTGGCGCCAGCTCCGGCGTTATGATCATTCCTGGAAGTTCACGGTAAATGAAAATTGCCAAAATGGTTGAATAAATTGCCAACTTCAAAAAACTCTTGAGAAACTCAAATAGACCGGAAGGGCCAAATTTCTGTTTTGCAACGCTAATTGGAGAGACGCGGTTCAGTTTCGGCGCAATCTTGGATGGCGCGAATGTTACACTGCGTTGGGCGATCGCGCTCAAGATCACAGCTATTATTGGCGTAATAAAAACGATTGCGAGGAAGCCGAACGATTGTTGTATTGCTTGGCCCATCGGAGCAGAGGAGCGCCCGTCGAAAAACTGGGGCGCCAGTTGTGCCGGTTGATCAACGAAGACCATTAACCCCGTCGCGCCCGAGAATAAGGCACCGGATGAGACAATAATTAGGGCCAAAAACAAACCCGCATAAGCTGCAGTGGCATTCAGGTCTTGAGACCGTGGCACGTCGCCTTTGCGCCGAGCCTCCTCAAGTTTACGAGGTGTCGGGTCGAATGACTTCTCTGTATCATCTGACTGGTCGGCCACTACGGTGTCCAACCCATTGGCGACGCAAAAAACCCGTCCATTGCTTCTATCCAGACGGCGAGCATGAGCGGTGCGGTTAGGAACAACAAGATCAACCCGCCAGCCGTTATCAACGGCGCACCGACAAACGCCACCATTAGTTGTGGCATCGCGCGATTGATTGCGCCAAGTGCAAGATTGTAAATGACTGAAATTATGATGAAAGGCGCGGCTAGACTGAATGCCAGAGAGAACGCGTGCGCTGTGCGTTGCACACCCCATTGGCTGAACTGGGACGGGCTCGGGAACTGACCTGGCAAAACCAGATCGTAACTTAGAATGAAGAATTGTGCAGCTTTGACATGCAGGCCAGTAATGACTGCCAAGGCCAAGCCGGAAACGATCAGAATGTGGCCCATCGCGGGTAAAGGATCTGCGCCGTTGCCGCCCAAAAGTTGAGCTAACGACGTGGCTTGGGCGGCAATCGATCCAGCAGTTTGAAGCGCGAGAACAAGCAATCTCAAGCCAAGACCGAGAAATACCCCTGTTAGTATTTCCGAGGTGACCAGAACCAAGAGGTGTGTCGAGACCGAAGTAAGTTCGACTGCAGGGTAAACGACTAGGGTCACCGCAACTGCCAAACCGAGTTTGATCCGTGTCGGGACAGTGCGTTCTCCAAATCCTGGCATCAGTGCGAAGAATGCTGACATTCTCAAAAAAACGATGAATGCAGCTGTGGCTTCATCTTGAAGAAGGTTGAACAATTCAGACGCGTTCATCAGGCCGGAACAACTCCTACAAGAGAAGGTTTCGCGTCTGTCCCGATCTCTTCGAACGACAGCACTGGAGCAGAAATGCCCTTGGCTTTTACCAATGTTTTCATGAACCTGCGGCGTTGCGTGCTGGTCACAATTGCCGGGTAGACACCGATATCATTTGCGTCACGCACTTTGTCTGCCACGCTGTCGGCAAGGCTATTGAAGAGTTCTGGAGGCAAAGCAATATCACCGAGAGACTTACCGTCACCCAGTTGATAATTCGCAAAAGTTTCCTCCCACTCTGGAGCCAGTTGTACAAGGGGAACTGTCCCATCCGCGCGACGCAGATCAGCGATAAGCTGGAAGCCCAGTCGATGACGCACATGCTCACAAATCGTCTCAGGAGTTGCATGCACCATCCGCGCTTCAGCGATTGCTTCCAAAATCAACGGCAGGTTTCTGATCGATACCTGCTCCTCCAACAGAAGGCGGAGCACTGAGTGCAGAACGTCAACTGGCACTTTGTCGGGGATCAGTTCATCCAGCAATTTTCGATTTGCTTCCGCACGCACTGGGTCTGATAGAGTCGTCAATTCATTCAGAATGCGGCGCAGCGACTTCAACGTCAGGAGACGCGACATGTTTCGCTTCAAAACTTCAAGAAGGTGAGTAGCCAGGATTTCTGTTGGGGTGACGAGAGTTAAACCCTCCATGGCGGCAGTGTCTTTGTCTTTCATCGAAATCCATTCAGCGGGTGCTCCGTAAACCGGTTCTTGTGTGGCGTTTGCACTCTGTCTCGGTGATGCGCCCTCTGGTAAAAGCGCCATAATCTTATCAGCTTCGACAGCACCTCTCGCCTGCTCGACACCTTGAATTCGAATAACATATGTCCCGAATGGCAGGCCGGCATGGTCCGATAGCCTGATCTCTGGCAGTATGAGGCCGAAAGCCGTGGCTACATGTCGGCGCATGTTGATGATGCGCGCATCTAAGCCCGTGCCCGGATCCAGAACCAAGTTAACTAAGTCTGGGGCGAACTCGACATGGATGTCATCAATCTCCAGCAAGTCGCCGATAGGGCGTTCCGAAGGTAGATCATCCTCCTTGTCAAGAACCTCTGCTTCGGGCGGAGAGTTTGCATTTCGTTGTCGCCAAAACCCAATTCCGGCCAACGACAAGCTGCCTGCAATGAATGGCAAAAACGGCAAACCAGGCACAAACGCGAAGATGCTCAACAGTGCTGCGACAGAGTAAAGGGCTGCGGGATGTCGGCCAAGTTGGCTGAAAACGGCTAGATCTGTCGCACCCTTGTTGCCGCCCCTTGCAAGAAGAAGGGCGGACGCAATGGACACGATCACGGCTGGTATCTGCGATACAAGACCATCACCAACTGTCAATATTGAGTAAGTTTCAAATGCTTGACCGAACGCCATTCCATGAACAGAAACACCCATGATGAGGCCCGCCACCAAATTTAGTAAGGTAATAAGCAAGCCCGCAACCGCATCACCCTTTACAAATTTTGAGGCACCATCCAGGGATCCAAAGAACGTGGTTTCTTGCTGCTCTTGCTCGCGGCGCGCCTTTGCCTCTTCGTGATTGATTGATCCAGCTGCCACGTCACTATCAATAGCGAGTTGCTTTCCAGGCATTCCGTCTAACGCAAAGCGCGCACCAACTTCAGCCATTCGTGCGGCACCCTTTGTGATAACCATGAAGTTCACAATGAGCAGAACGCAAAAGACAACTAATCCCAGAAAAATGCTTCCACCCATAATGAACTGGGAAAAACCTTCGATGACACCACCGGCCGCATGAGTTCCTGTATGGCCTTGCCCAATGATGAGTTTTGTGGACGCAACGTTTAACGATAAACGGAGCATCAATGAGCCCAGCAGAATTGTTGGGAAGGCAGAAAAATCGAGTGGCCTGTCGATAAACAGCGTTACAACGAAGATTAGAATTGCTAAGGAGAAGCTTACTGCCAATCCAATGTCGAGCAAAAAGGCTGGTATAGGCAGAATCATCATTACAATGATTGCCATTAGCGCAAATGCCAGCATTACTGTTGGGTTAAAAAACGTTAACCTTTTTGATGAGTCTATATTGTTCACTTATCAAACAGCTTTCTTGCTTTTGTAAGTGCCGCAACCAATGGTAAGCAAGTTACCCCGTATTGACTCACCTTATCGAGGAAGAAAGGGTTGGCTGTCGATCGACACTTGGTCTGACTTGTTTCGGTTGATGTTAGTTGTGTGGCAAGTCTTGCCATTAACCATGCCGGTCACAGTAATGAAGGAATGTAAAGTATTCGTAAGTACGAGCACTGTTCCTACGTACCAGCGTTACCCTGGAGAAGATCCGCTAGCTCATTTTTTAGCTCACGCGCGCTTTCAGCCAATGTTTGGGCTTGTGAAAGAGCACCAGAGCTTTCAATTTGTGCAGCCTGACTTGTTTCGACTGGCTCAGTCGCATTTTGCGTGGCGATGATCATTTCACTAAGCAGCGAGCGAAGCTCATTAACACGTGTGCTTTCTCCCAACCGGTTCAAGGTGCTCGATGCATTATCAAAGGCCCTTACGCCGATGTACGCTTCCGTAAGTAACTCTAGTAAGGCAGGATCTTCCGAGGTGGAGAGCAACTCAATAGCGTCCACGTAATTTTTTTCTTTTATAAGGATGCTGGCATTCAACAATATTCTATCTAGTGCGTTTTTTTCCCCTTCAATAGTGTCAGCTATTTTCTGGGATTTCTCAGCAAACCCCAGCTCCAGAACTCTCTTTGCCATTTTGGCCCGGACTACCTCTGGTATCGAAAGAAGTTGCCCCTCATTTAGCGTCATGACGTGTCTCAAAAATGTAACGTCATCTGAATCGGTAACCAAGAAGTTATACACTTGGTCAAAAGTTTTTATTTCAATACTACCCAGTGATTGTTCGGTATTCAGTGCTTCGAAGGCCGCTCCAAATTGATGGTTCATTGTTAGAGCCAATATATGCACTCTACGCAAGTCTTTCCCTAAATCGGTATTCCTATATTCTACTGAATATGCATCCGCCAACTTTGTAATCTCTGGGGAAACGTCTCCGCCTTCAGACACCTGTAAATCGATGAACCGAATTAGGGCAAGCGGCGACTCCAAAGCATTCTCGACCGCAACTTCACTAAACGCAGAGCGAGCTTCTTCTGAATTGTCTTGGGTGAAACTGACTTCAGCACTTTCCATTTTCACCGCAGTGGACTCGGCATGGGGGGTCCTTGAAATGCTTCGTATTGCTAAACGTGCACCATCTACATTTCCCATTTCCCTCAATATTTGACTTAGGCGCGGCGCAATAAGAGATCGTAGATTGAAGGGAAGTTTGCTCAGTGATCGAATTGCCGCGTCAGAATTTGCTGTGCCCACAATGGGTCTATTACCTGCGGATAGTATTGACCACAGGGCAATGTCACCGTCGCAATGGGTGAAATCACCAAAAACAGGCGCATCATTGGAGTCATCCACAATTAGGGCTATTGCGCGTAACGTCGTATCTACAAGGTTCCCACGAGGTTCTAATTCAAGGACGTTCATTGCTTCTGCGCCTAGGGAGTGAAAGATGTAGGTGCGAGCCAAGGCAACTTGAACGTCCCTGTTTATTTCGTCGAACTCCTCAAAAAGTGAGTTTCTATGTTTTGATATATCCTCCGTGAACCCAGTTTCCGTACCCCATTCGTGAACTGCAAAGAGTGGCGTCTCACAGTTTAACCCGACAAGTTGATCTTCCGAGATGATGCGATCTGGAAGAACAGTAGAACTAGCGTTTTCGATCTGAATACTTGCTTGTTCTGTAGGTGCCAGAACTATGGGCGAATTAGGTGCTTGGATTTGATTTGGAGCTTGTATTGTTTCATCTGATTGCGCGTCCTGAGCAGGAGTCAAAAGTCCCTGAGTTGCGGCAAGTCCAATTTGCCGAGCAAGACGTTCTTCGAGTTGAGATAGGTTCTTTTGTGTGGATTGCCGCGAGTTCCTAGGTTGGTTAGAAGGCTGAATAGGAGGAACTGGCAGCGAGGCTGCATTTCTGCTTCGTCCAACTTCTGTGATTGGAAGAGCAGGGAACGTGCCCACAAAGGTTTCCGACTGCTCCAAAACTTCGTTATCTAAAGGGTAGTCGTCTTCTGCAATGCTCGAACGACTTTGGCTGGTTACTGGGAGATCGTCTGACAAAAAATCTTCAGATGCTCTTAGACTGTTTTCCCAGTCTAACTCACCGACATCGGTCGCTGAGGTGCCTAAATCATCGATTGCTTCCTCATCAAAGCGAACTTCGTTCACCTCGACGATGTCAAACGCCGTAATGTTCGGTCCGGCCTGAACTGGTCGAGCAACGCATTGGCACCGGATCCTCAGGATGAGATCGTTCTCACTGGATGAGATTTCCACAATACGATCTCGTTGGATCCGATCATAAACCCTGCGTAGATCGTAGCCATCAATTTCCTCGCCGGGCGTGATGCGAATCTCACCGGGTGTCAGCCGCGACGTCCAATCCTGCAAACCGCGTGATTGAATAACCACTCGGGTAAACCCGTCATGATCTCCTGTTCGAACAATAAGTGGAGCCGCTAGCGCCGGTGCGGTTGCGAAGAACAGAACGCAAAACAGTACTATCCTCATGCCGATGCCTGCTTGGCCGACTTGAGACTTTCTTCAAGTTCCGCGAATGATGGGCGGCAATGCGACGGAGTGTTTTGACGTCCAACTTCGATACAAATATTGGTTGCATGATTATAAAGGTTCGCGACCAACACTTCTCGAATAAGCTGATAAAAGTGCCCCTCTTCCTCGGTGACGGATTTCACTTTAGCTGCGAACGGACCGACGATGCCGTATGCTAAAAAGACGCCCAAAAATGTCCCGACGAGCGCGCCACCGATCAGTTTCCCGAGAACTTCGGGAGGCTGGTCGATTGAAGCCATCGTTTTGATAACACCTAGAACAGCCGCAACAATACCCAAAGCAGGCAGGCCATCTGCCATGGTTTGCAAGGCATGCGAGGAATGCATTGCATGATGGAGGTTCGCTTCCATGCGTTTCTCCAACACGTCTTCAACTTGGTGCGGGTCGTCGTAATTCATAGAGGCCGACCGCATTGTGTCGCAAATCAAGGCGATTGCTTCTTTGTCGGAAAGTATTCTTGGGTACCGGGAGAAGATCGACGAGTTTTCAGGATCTTCGATATGCTCCTCAATCCCAACTGGGTTTTGCCGCGCCAATCGGATCAATTCAAATAGCAAACACAATAGGTCTTTATAGTCATCGTGCTTCCACTTAGGGCCTTTGAATACTTTCCCGACATCCTTGATCGTGTGTTTCACCCCGGCACCATCATTCGCTAGGAGAAACGCGCCTACGGCAGCACCTCCGATCATCATAAATTCAAACGGCAGAGCCTTGATGATGATCCCCATTTTGCCCCCGGCGGCGAGATAGCCGCCAAAGACCATTGCGAAAACCACAACTATTCCGATGATCCCAAGCATGAACGAGCCCCCATAAAACGGTACGCGCGATTATTGACACAGGAGGTTTAAGAAATTGCTTCCAACGAAGCGTTATTCCTTAGGAACGTTCGCGTTTCGTCCTGCCAAGATCGTACTGACTGTGTAGGCTGATTCCGGGGTCATACCGGCCATGATCGCTGCCGCCGCATCAGGGCGCATGCGACCCAAAAACCCGGCTGCAAATTCTGGCGCCATTTCTTCGAACAACGCAGCTGCGGTCTTCGCTTTCATATTTTCATAGACAGCTGTCAGGCGTGCGAGATCATCTTCAGCCGCCGTGCTAGCGAGCGCGATTGTTGACCTTAGCTGCGTTTCTGCTGTTTCCAATTCATTGAGTTGAAGCGCAATCTTTTCCTCGGCAGTTTTCAACGCGTCCATGCGTTTGTCGATCATCTCTTCTTGCTCTTTGATCCGACTTTCACGCAGCTCGAATGCGCGCAGCATGGCGTCGAATTCTTCATCAGACGGCATGGGTTTGTTTGTGGTGCCGGTCGACACAGCGTCTTCTGTTTTTACATCGACGCTTGCAAGGACTGCATCGGCGCTGGCCACCAGTCGCAAGCCTGCAGAGCCGATCAAAAGCAGAACGATGATACCGATTGTTCCGCGTCCTTTGGAAGGAACAATTTTTTTCTTCTTCCCAAACATTACGCGCGGCCTCCTGCACGGTTGCGTGTGAACATTGGTTCGGCGGATTCAGCGGGAGGCGTCACCGGTGGAGCAACCGCTGGAGCATTTTCTGCCGGGGCCACCTGTTGCGGAACAACGTCATGCAATGCGGCCATCTGAAGTTCCAATTGTCGCCGGACATCTTCGGCTCTTGCGGTTAACGCTTCCAATTCCTGTGCGGAATTGGCTGCCAGTTGCTGCGCATTACCCAGCGTTTTTTCAAGATCGTCGACTTGCGCGGACAGAACGGCAACCGCTCCACCCATACCTTTTTGAAGGTCGTTGAAATTGCGCAGGCGTCTGCCGAGCACAAAGCAATAAAAGGCGGCCCCTATTGCGCCGGCTGCCAGCAGAATATCTGCAATGAAACTCATTCTAAGCCCTCGTCAATTTACGACAAATTCCATGATCAAAAGATCATTTACGCGACCCTGTCCCGTAACGATCTGTACGCGCCGCAACATCTGCGCACGCAACCTGGCAAGCGCTGACGGAGCCTCCAGATCTTTGGCATGCAAAGCGCGCAGGTACCCGTTCAGCACATCGACAACGCGAGGCAGCAACATTTCCACGTCAGGTTTGTACGCGCTTGGGACTTCAAGTTGTGCGCGGAACCGCAAAAACGCCCTCTCTTCCCCGCCGCCCAGCGTGATAGTCAGTGGATCGACTTCGACGAAGGCAATGTCGGGCAGGCCCTCGACTTCGGGATCCATCACGGGTTTTTCTGCCGTCGCACTATCGCCAAGAATCATACCCGACCACGTCGCGTAAAACCCGCCGCCACCTCCAGCCAAAGCAAGAACAAGCCCAAGAATCAAAGGCATCTTAGACGCTTTCTTTGGTGCGTCTTCCTCTTCTTCAATGTCGTCAGCCATGTGTTATCCGATTTTTTTCGTCATGACCCTTATAGACCGATAGGCACTAACCGATTGTTAAGCGAGTTGCGGCATTAACAACGATGAAGCTGGGCAGAACGCCCAACGTACGGAGGCATCGGTGCAGCAACTATTGATGATGTGGAATGGTCTTTCGACAGGTCGAAAGCTTGTCGCCATTGGGGCCACAGTGGGAATGTTCTTCGGTATTCTGGCGATGACGCGGATCGTGTCAGCCCCGTCGATGAGCCTGCTTTATGCAGGTCTCGAATCGTCGACTGCGGGTGAGGTCGTGCGTTCGCTTGAGGCGCGTGGGGTGGCGTTTGATGTGCGCGGTGGTTCCATTTTTGTTGATTCCGCGCAACGGGATGAGCTTCGCTTGACTCTAGCCAGCGAAGGCCTGCCAGCGAACAGTTCCAGTGGGTATGAACTTCTCGACAATTTGAACGGTTTTGGGACCACGTCCCAGATGTTTGATGCAGCGTATTGGCGTGCCAAAGAAGGTGAATTGGCGCGCACAATCGTAGCTGCTCCAAATATCTCGGCGGCGCGCGTGCACATTGCCAATGGTGGTTCCAATCCGTTTCAACGTGGCGTTACGCCCACCGCGTCGGTCTCTTTGACACCTTCGGGCGGTGAACTGACCAATGCTCAGGCGAAGTCTGTGCGGTTTCTTGTTGCGTCAGCTGTCGCGGGGCTGTCGCCTGACGACGTTGCGGTGATCGATTCCAACGGCACACTTGTGGGTGCTGCCGAAGAAGCATCCCAAGGTAATGTCGGCGATGATCGGGCGGACCGCATGCGCGAAAAAGTTGAACGCCTGCTCGAAGCGCGTGTGGGTGTCGGCAACGCGGTTGTGGAAGTCAGTGTGGATACAAACACCGAAAGCGAAGCTATTCGGGAACGGCGCTTTGATCCTGAAGGTCGCGTTGCGATCAGCACGGATACGGAAGAAACCAGCAATTCTTCGTCTCAGGCCGCGGGCGGACAAGTGACGGTGGCCTCTAACCTGCCAGACGGTGATGCGGCTGGCGGTGACGGGAGCAATTCTCAAAACAGCCAAACGCGGGAGCGTGTGAACTACGAGGTCTCCGAAACAGAGAGAGAAATCGTGCGCGCACCGGGTGCGATCAAGCGACTGACCGTGGCCGTGCTTGTCAACGGTGCACAGGTGACGGGCGAAGATGGCACAACCTCGGTAGAGCCTAGGAGTGAAGAAGAGATATCTGCCCTTCGCGAACTTGTTCAGTCAGCGGTTGGTTTTGACGAAGCGCGCGGGGATGTCATCACAATCAAGTCCATGGGGCTGCAAACTGTTGAACCGATGGGCACCGAGGTCAACACATCGTTCCTGAACGGTATCGCTCTTGATGTGATGTCGATCATTCAGATGGCCGTTTTAGCGTTGGTAACTCTGATTCTCGGGCTGTTTGTTGTCCGGCCAATCATCGCAGGAGCAGCGCAATCTGCTCAGGACGCTCCACCGGCGTTGCCGCCCGCGGATGACGGCGCTGGCGATGGGTCGCTCCCGGCGCTAGAGGGCGACTTCGGCGGTGCGTCGGATGCCTTACCTGACCTGAATCTTGGAGGCAGTGATGGGGGTTTACCATCTTTACCCATGACGGGTGGTGCTGGCGACGACCCCGCTGATCGGCTGCGAAACATGATCGAAGAACGTCAAACAGAAACGGTCGAGATTTTGAAAGGCTGGCTTGAAGAAAAAGAGGAGGTAGCGTGATGGGCATCGCAAGCTTGTACGAGGACTTCGGAAGCCAAGTTGCAGAGATCAGCGCTCCGCTACCGGGGGGCACAGATGAAATAGAAGAGCAGAAACTTGTCGCCTTTGAAAAGGGTTACGGCGCCGGATGGGAAGATGCCGTCAAAGTGCAGACCGAAGGGTCTCAGGTCGTATCAGATGCGTTAAAGCAGTCCTTGCTCGATCTGAGCTTCACCCGCGAAGAAGCGTTGCAAGCCTATGTCAAAGCGATGCGCCCTTTGCTGGAGCGGATACTGACGAAAGTGCTGCCCAAGCTCGCGGACCAAGCGTTGTTGCACCATATTGTCACGTTGCTCGAACAAACGTTGAGCAACTCATCTGATCTTCCCGTCGAAATCCGTGTCGCCCCGGAACATCAGACTGTTGTCGCCAAGTTGGTCGACGGTCTTCTTCCCGAAGGCGGGCAAATCCGTGCAGATACAGCGTTGTCATCAAAACAGGCGAAGTTCTCATTCGGTGAAAGCGAAAGCCAGATCGATCTTGAAACGCTGATCAATGACATCCGCGGCGCGATTTCCGAGTTCCACATCACATCACAAGGAGAAGCCACCGATGGCTGACGCGTCAACGGCGACCGAATCGACCAATCCGTTCACGTCCGTGCCAATCGAAGTCACCGTATCCGTTGGCCGTGCAAAGCCAATGATCCGGGACCTCGTTTCGCTCGGTCAAAACGCGGTGCTTGAACTGGATCGGAAAGTCGATGACCCGGTGGAGCTTTATGTTGGCGACAAGCTTATCGCGCGTGGAACGCTTGAAGAAAGCGGAGAAGAAGGCAGCGGCCAGCTTAGCGTGCGGCTTACAGAGATCGTCGACCTGAACAGCGGGCTCTCCTGATCGTGCGATTTTGGTTCCTCGTCGCAGTCGCTGTCTGCCTTCCCGGCCTTGCGGCAGCACAAGACGTGTCCATTTCTTTGGGCGACGGTGAAAGTTTTTCAGCGCGCACCATCCAACTGTTTGCGCTTGTCACCATTTTAAGCCTCGCGCCCGGTATCGCGATTATGGTGACGTGTTTTCCCTTTCTGGTCACAGTTCTGTCGATCCTGCGACAAGCGATTGGTCTACAACAGTCTCCGCCGAACATGCTAATTGTCAGCCTCGCATTGTTCCTGACCTACTTTATCATGGAGCCAGTTTTCACAGTTGCCTGGGAACAGGGCATCGCCCCGCTCACCCGTGAGGAAATCGACATCGAAACGGCGTTCGCTCTTACTCTCGAACCGTTTCGCGGATTTATGGTTAACCGCCTCGATCCTGATACTTTCCGCGGAATGGCGGATTTGCGACCTCAAACAACGGGAATCCCCGCAAATGAAGATGCGCCGTTGTCGGTTCTTGTCCCCAGTTTTTTGTTGTCAGAGATTTCGCGTGCTTTTCAAGTTGGCTTCCTGATCTTCCTTCCGTTCCTGATCATCGATCTCGTTGTTGCGGCGATCCTGATGTCGATGGGTATGATGATGGTCCCTCCTGCCATCGTGTCCCTGCCGTTCAAACTTGCATTTTTCGTCGTTGCCGATGGCTGGACGTTGATCGCCGGCAGTCTTGTGCGCAGCTACTTCTGACTGCGCTACATCTGTTTCCTGAAAAACTCGGCTTGCCAGTCGGAAATTTATGTTCGTATACTGTATACAGTGAGCGTATCTGAGCCCGTGTGCCGACCTCACCGCGCCTTTCATGGGCGGCATGCATAATCAGGCGAGAGGCGCCCACATGCTGCAAATTGTTATACAAGGCCTCTTGCTCAGCGGTTTGTATGCGTTGATCGCCATGGGGTTCATGCTGATTTTCTCGATCGGGCGCACGCTGAATCTGGCTTACGGCGCCTATCTCATGATTGGCGGGTACACGTATTTTTGGTTGTCCCAGCAACTGCAAATGCCTCAAATTGTTGGGATAATCGGGGCTGTGGCGGTCGGCGTCCTTATGGGGCTGCTCAAACACCAGTTGATCGTGAAGCCTCTCAAAGGCGATCATGTCGCGGTGGAAATTTCCACACTGATCTTGGCCGTTGTGCTGCAAGCAGCTGTCGTTTTGGTGTTTGGTGACTCCTCGAAAATCCTGCTCCCGATTGTTCCAGGCGTTACAAACGTCGCCGGAGCCTCGGTTACCTTCAACATTCTGACCGCAACCATCATCAGTTGGGTGATTATCCTTGCGCTCTATGCGTTTGTGCGGCGCACCCATGTCGGACGCGCGATGCAAGCCGTGTCGATGGATGAAAAGGGCGCGGCGATCTCTGGCATTGATCCCGGGCGTATCAACCTGATTACTTGGGGAATTTCCGGTGGTCTTGGCGCAATCGGCGGCGTGTTTTTCGCCAGCTACACTCAGTTGTCGCCGTCAATGTGGGTCGCGCCGCTGATCATTTCGGTTGCGGTCGTAATCGTCGGCGGCATCGGTTCCATCATCGGAACGCTGATTGTCGCTCACATTATCGGTTTTCTCGAAGTGATCGTCGTCGCTGTGTTCGCACCAGAGCTTCGCGGCGTGTTTACCATGCTGCTCATCATCGGAGTTTTGATCATGCGACCGCAGGGTCTGTTCGGTCGAGAGGAAGCCTGACGCAGTGGGACTTCGTTGGTATCACTTCGCGCTTTGGGCCGTGCTTGTCGCCGGTCTACTCCTCATGCCGGAGCTGGTGTCGAAAGGCACGCTGCGCACGATGATCTTCGCGTGCTATCTCGCGATTTTTGCCGTGTCATGGGACGTCTTGTCCGGGCGCACCGGGTACATCAGTTTCGGCCATCCTTTCCTGATCGGGATCGGTGCCTACACCACAGCAATATTGACCAAGCGCTTCGATGTGCCTGTGGAATTGTCCATTCCGATTGCAGTTATTGTCACGATGGTCGCAGGACTCGTGGTGCTGCTTCCGGCTTTGCGAATAAAGGGCAGCTATTTCGCGTTGGTGACACTGGCCTATATGGAGCTCATGTATCAGTTGGTGCAGGTCATTCGCCCGGACCTAACCGGTGGCACGCGGGGCATGTCGGGCCTCGAGACACTGACCCGTGGTGCTGTTAACGGTTACTACCTCGCCGTGACACTGATGTTAATCTTAACCATCTCCGCTTGGCTGCTTATGCGCACCCGGATTGGCATCGCCCTTTGGGCTGTCGGAATGAATGAGGAATCCGTGCGCGGGTCGGGCCTGTCCACGACAAAACTCAAAGCGTTTGCGTTTCTGGCATCAGCCTTCATCGCAGGGTTGGGCGGAGCGTTCTATGTGCATTACCTCGGATCCATCGCGCCACGCGCCCTGTTCGATATCAACTTCCTGTTCACGATCATTGTCGCCGCATTGATCGGTGGGGCGGGCACGATCATCGGACCGGTGATTGGGGCGTTCTTCATGGTGTTCTTGTTGGAATGGTTGCGCCCTTATCTACCTGGCGCAGAACGATATTTCGTGTATGGCGGGATCGCCTTGGTTCTTTACATGTACCAACCCAAAGGCATGGTTCACATACTCGGTGCCGCATGGGCGCGCCTGCGAGGCAGCCGCTCATGACAACTGCAATCGAAGTCCGCAATCTTGTAAAACGCTTTGGCGGATTGACGGCCACAAATGACCTTAGCTTTAATCTGGCATCCGGTGAATCTCTTGGCCTCATCGGCCCGAATGGCGCGGGAAAGACGACTGTGTTTTCCCAAATCATGGGAGAGCTTCGACAGACCAGTGGTACGATCAAACTGTTCGGGCGAGAGTTAACCAATCTCACCACGGCCGAAAGGATTTCGAAAGGTGTCAGCCGGACGTATCAGGTGCCGCGCCCGTTTGCCGACCTGACCGTTCGTGAGAATATCGCGGTTGGCCTGATGCCGAATTCCGTACGTGGCATGATCTTTGGTGGTTCAGACTCGCAGCGGGAAAACGAGTTGGCGAAAGCTGTGGGGTTTACCGAAGCCGATCTTGAAAAGTCGGCGTCTGAACTGTCGATGGGCGATCTGCGAAAACTTGAGTTTGCACGAACGCTTGCGACAGGCGCCCAAGTGTTGCTGTTGGACGAGGTTTTCGCCGGACTGACAACGGGTGAAATCTCAATGATTGCGGAGCTTATTCACTCTTTGCGGGCACAAGGTTTCACATTTCTGATGGTAAGCCACGACTTGCCCGCGATGGAACCATTGGTGGACCGCGTTATCGCCATCGAACGCGGAACGCTCATTGCCGAAGGCTCTTTTGCGGACGTGCTGACCAGCGCGGAAGTGCGCGCATCTTATCTGGGGGAGGGGTGAATGGCTGTTATTGAAACCAAAAACCTGTCTGCCTTCTACGGAAAAGCACAAGCGTTAACGGACGTTTCGCTGCGTGTTAATGAGGGCGAAACCATCGCCATCGTCGGCGCCAATGGGGCTGGTAAATCGACACTTCTCGACAGCATCATGGGCATGGTCAAGAACTCCGGCCAGATCCTTCTGGACGGACAGGATGTAACGGGCCGAAAGCCGGGCTACATGGTCCAGAAAGGCCTTGGATACGCCCCCGAACGTTTTAACCTTTTTCCGCATATGTCAGTGCGCGACAACTTGATGGTTGGGGCTTTTACAGCGCGTGACGACATCGAAAAAAACCTCGCGGACGTGCACAAATTGTTCCCGCGTCTGGCGGAAAGAGAGCATCAGGAAACCTCCACCCAATCGGGAGGAGAGCGTCAGATGGTCAGCCTTGGGCGCGCCATGATGACCTCCCCACGCATCCTGTTGGTCGATGAACCGACCATTGGTTTGGCCCCGAAAGTGTGCCTTGAGATCGCGGAAGTTTTGCGAAGGCTTAGTGCGGAAATGGGGCTGACGGTTATCGTGACGGAGCAGAACGCGAACTTTGCGCTATCCCTCGCGCAGCGGCTGTACGTGCTGGAAAGCGGGCATCTTACTGCGGAGGGCACCGCAGAAGAATTGTCGCGGGATGACACCTTGGCCAAAAGCTATTTTGGCGCATAACCCCACAACCTATTGAAATCAAAGACCGTGCGGTCAGTTAACCAATTGATAACAATAGAAAACCTTACCCGTGGGTAAGGTTTTGTGCCTAGTCCTCGAAGATTGCCAGTCCAACCCACTCACCCACAAGCGCGGGTTTATCCTGACCCTCAATCTCGATTGTCAAAAGGTTGGTCCGCATCAACTCGCGCTCTGATCGGCGTGATGCGTCCTTTAGCGTGAACCGACCACGTACCCGCGCGCCGGCAACAACCGGGTTCAGAAACCGCAGAGAATTGAAGCCGTAGTTTATCCCCATGACCTGTCCCGGAAGCACGGGGAAACACTGGTAAGCGAAGCTGCTCGCCAGACTCAGCGTCAGGAACCCATGTGCGATCGCACCCCCGAACGGAGTCTCGGCGGCGGCCCGGTCCGGGTCCACGTGAATCCATTGTTCATCATGGGTTGTGACGGCAAACTCGTTAATCATTTTCTGATCAACTGTGATCCAGTCAGACACGCCAACTTCGGTCTCGATCTTGTCCTGATAGGCTGCCAGCGCAGCTTCCAATGCGGACATCAGCTTGGGTCCGGCCCGACTCGGACCATGCGTTTGCCGGTGTTGTCTCCGGCAAGCAGACCCATCAACGCGGCGGGCGCGTTTTCCAGCCCATCAACGATGTCTTCCTTCACCTTCAACTGACCAGTGCCGACCAGATGTTGCAGGGCCTTGGTTGCCTTGGCGTCGTCACGGGCAAAGTCAGTGACGATGAACCCCTCCATCCGCAGGCGCTTCATCACCACAAGACCGGGCAGATTGCGCGGGCCGGAAGGCGCATCCGTGTCGTACTGGCTGATCGCGCCGCAGCACACCACACGGCCGCGTTCGTTCATAAGAGTTAACGCGCTCTCCAAGATCGTGCCGCCCACATTGTCGAAATAGATATCGACGCCTTCCGGGCAGGCCCCGCGCATGGCTTTGTAAAATCCGGCGTCGCGGTAATCGACGCAGGCATCGAAGCCCAATTCGTCCGTAACAAACGCGCATTTCTCTGGCCCGCCTGCAATCCCAACCACGCGGCAGCCCAGCGACTTTGCGATCTGACCCACGAACATCCCCACAGACCCGGCAGCGGCAGAGACAAGAACCGTTTCACCTGTGATGGGCTGACCGACGCCCACAAGCCCATGAAACGCCGTCTTGCCCGCAATCCCATAGACAGAGATCAAGTGCGACAGCACCGGAACCTTTGGCATCTTCATGACTTTGTGGGCAGGTTGCACAATGTGATCCGCCCAGACTGCTTCGCACGCGACAACGTCACCGGGTTTCAGGCGATCTGAATTGCTCTCGACCACCTCACAAATTCCATAGGTTGGCATGGCGTCACCTGCATTCACGGCTGCGCGGTAGGTCGCGCCCTGCAGCCATGCCCGGTTGGCCGCGTCAATCGACATCAGGATCACGCGCAAAAGGACCTCTCCTGGACCGGGTACGGGCATGTCGACCTCGTCCAGACGGAAGTGGCGCGGCTCTAACGAAGCGGTGGGTAATTCGGCGACAGTGACCTGGCGGTTGCTCATCTGGTTGATCCTTCCAATGGGATAGGGGAGAGTTCGACCAGCCTAGGATAGGACCGGCCATGACAAAAGAATACCGCCAGCTTCGATTTCAACCACCAAAAGGGGCGGCTGACCTGCTGTTGATCCGGCATGGAGAGACCGAGGCTGCGCGCCCCGGTGTGAACTTCGCGATGAAAGACGGGCATGGCGACCCTGCGCTGCGGCCCGAGGGGGAAGCGCAAGCGAGACAGATCGCTGTGCGACTGGCGAGCGATCCGATTAACGCGATTTATGTGACGAAGCTGCGGCGCACGCATCAGACGGCGGCGCCCTTGGCGCAGGCGCTGGGCCTGACCCCGATCGAAAACCCGGACCTGCACGAGGTGCATCTGGGCGATTGGGATGGCGGAGAATATCGCATTCGCGCCGCCAACAATGACCCGCTCTTTCGAAAAGCACGGGACGAAGGCGAATATGGCCATATTCCCGGAGGCGAAACGACAGCGGCGTTGCATACGCGCGTGAAACGAGGGTTGTTCGATATCGCGGCGGCGCATCCGGACCAAAGGGTCGCGGTCGTTGTGCATGGGGGTGTGATTGGTGCTGCGCTGTGTGTCGCAACGGATGCGCATGTCTGGGCCTTTGGCGGCGCGGCCAATGGCTCGATCTCGCGATTGGTGATCCACAAGGATCGCATGATCCTGCGCGGCTTCAACGACGTGACGCATCTGGATTAATCGATCACCAGCGCGACTTTGCCGAGCACCTTGCGGTCCTGCATCATCTCCAACGCCTCGGCGGCCTTATCCAGGGGGAAGGTTGCGGAAATGCGCGGCTTGACCTTGCCGTCGGCATAAAGAGCAAACAGCTCGCCCATATTCTCCGCGTGGTTTGCGGGTTCCCGCGCTACATGCGCGCCCCAGAACACGCCAACGATCTGGCACCCTTTCAGCAGCGCGAGGTTCAACGGGATTGACGGGATGCCAGCTGGGAAGCCGACCACGAGGAATCGGCCCTTCCATGCCAGCGCACGCACCGCAGGTTCGGCATAGGCGCCACCAACCGCGTCATAGACAACATCAACGCCTTCACCGCCGGACAGTTTTTTGATCTGGGATGAGAACTCTTTTTGCGCGTCGCGGTCCATTTCGCGCGGGTAAACGATGGTTTCATCGGCCCCGCAGTCGCGGCAAAACTGTGCTTTGTCGTCTGACGATACTGCCGCGATCACTTTCGCACCTGCGGCCTTGGCGAGTTCGATTGCGGCTACGCCAACACCCCCCGCAGCGCCGAGGATCAGTACGGATTCACCGGCTTGCAACGCGGCGCGGTCCTTCAGGGCGTGGTGCGACGTGCCGTAGGTGAAGATGAAACAGGACGCATCCTCAAAGCTCATTGCGTCGGGAATTTTCATGACCTTCGCGGCTTCGGCGCAGACATGGGTGGCAAAGCCTCCGAACCCCGTCAAAGCCAGAACGCGGTCCCCCACGGCGAATCCGTCGACACTTTCGCCAACCGCTTCGATTTCGCCCGCGACTTCGCCGCCCGGCGCAAAGGGGCGCGGGGGTTTCATCTGGTACATATCGCGGATCATCAGCGTGTCGGGAAAGTTCAGACCGGCCGCGCGAATGCGGATCAGGACCTGCCGCTTACCGGGTGTCGGCGTGTCCATCTCGGTCAGTTCCAACGTTTCGGGGCCGCCAATGGCGTGGCTGAGCATGGCTTTCATGGGTGGGATCCCTCCGCTTGTCATCTGACGTCAGGTCGCCAAAGGAACGTCTCGGTTCCCGCTTGTCAATGAAATTTCGAAATGCAATTCTGCACAGCGGAACATGACCGGTTCAGTCAGGGAGGACCCCCGGTGTCAGATGATCTTGCTGCCTTTCGGGGCGAGTTACGCGCGTGGTTGGAGGCAAATTGCCCCGAAGAGATGCGCGATGGCCGCAATGACGAAACCACAATTTGCTGGGGTGGCAAGGGTTGGCAGTTCTCCAGCGACGCACAACAGCAATGGTTGGAGCGTGCCGCAAGCAAAGGTTACACCGTGCCCACATGGCCCGAAGCCTATGGCGGCGCGGGGCTGAGCCGGGATGAGGAAAAGATTTTCCACGAGGAAATGAAAGCCATTGGGGCACGCTACCCGCTTCAGAGTTTCGGCATCTGGATGTTGGGCCCCGCATTGCTGCATTTCGGCACGGAAGAACAAAAGCTGCACTACCTGCCGCCGATTGCACGCGGCGAGGTGCGCTGGTGTCAGGGCTATTCCGAACCGGGCGCGGGGAGTGACCTCGCCAGCCTGCAGACCAAATGCGAAGATCAGGGAGATCACTGGCTGGTCAACGGGCAGAAGGTTTGGACGTCGTATGCGGACAAGGCCGATTGGATTTTCGCACTGGTGCGCACGGACCGCGATGCGCCCAAGCACAAGGGCATTTCCTTTGTCCTGATTGATATGAAAACACAGGGCGTCAGCACCAGCCCGATCAAGCTGATCTCGGGCGCGTCGCCGTTCTGCGAGACGTTTTTTGACGATGTGAAGGTTCCCAAGGAACAGGTCGTAGGCGATGTGAATCGCGGCTGGGACGTTGCCAAGTATTTGCTGACGCACGAACGCTCGATGATCTCCAACTCCGGAATCGCGGGCGGGCGTCCGCTGGGCGCCATACTGGCAGAGGACGAACCGCTGACCGATGCTACCCTGCGCGCGGATGCGATGCGGTGCGAAGTGGACGCGCTGGCGGTGGGGCTGACCATCGAACGCTACAAAGACATGGCCGAAGCGGGCGGAGAGATCGGGGATGCCTCTGCCATGCTGAAATACATGGGCACCGAGTTGAACAAGCGTCGCAACGAAGTGCTGATGTCCGCCGGCGGGTCGGACGCACTGGAATGGGATGGGCCGCTGGGCGCGAGGCCGAATGACTGGCTGCGCTCCAAGGCGAATTCGATTGAGGGCGGCACATCCGAGGTCATGCTGTCCATCTTGTCACGACGCGTTTTGGGGCTGCCGGGCTGATGGCGAAACTGATCCATACCGAAGAAGAAACCATGCTGGTCGATGCGGCCCGCGGATTTCTGGACGAAGCCGCCCCGGTCAGCGCGCTGCGGGCGTTACGGGACAAAGGCGAAACGCATGATGCGGGCCTGTGGCGAGAGATGGCGCAGATGGGTTGGGCCGGAATTCTGGTGCCTGAAGACGCCGGCGGGTCCGATATGGGCTTTGCGGCGGCAGGACTGTTAGCTGGCGAAATGGGCAAGACGCTGGTGAATTCACCCTTCCTGTCCACTGCCGTGATTGCGGCGACCGCGCTGCGGCAGGTGGGGGCAACAGATCGGTTGGCTTCAATCGCGGGCGGAGAGGTGACCTATGCCCTCGCCGTGGATGAAGGGCGCAAGCACAATCCAACCGCGACGGCATTGGAGGCGCGGCGAGATGGCAACGGGTTCCGGTTGTCTGGCGCAAAGACCTTTGTCGTCGATGGCGCGCAGGCGGATCGGTTGCTGGTTCTCGCCCGCTCGGATGAGGGGCTGACTCTGTTCGATATTCCGGCAGACCGTGCAGGGGTGACGCGGACAAAGCAGGATATGATTGATGTCCGGGACTCCGCGCGGATTGATTTCGAGAATGTTGAGGCCACGGGCGAGGACGTCGTGGGCCAAGTGGATCACGCGCTGACTGTCATCAAACCTGCTTTGGAGGCCGGTCAAGCAGCGCTTGCGGCAGAGATGACGGGTCTCAGCGCCGGGGCGTTCGGGATGACGGTTGGCTATCTGAAGGAACGCAAGCAATTCGGGATGCCGATTGGCGCGTTTCAGGCGTTGCAACATCGCGCGGCGCACCTGTGGAGCGAGATCGAAGTAACTGCCTCTGCTGTGCTTCACGCGGGGCGCAAGCTGGATGAAGATCCGGCGAACGCGGAGCTTGCCGTGTCGCTGGCGAAGGCCCGCGCAACAGGGACGGCGACGCTGGCGGTGCAGGAAGGTGTGCAGATGCATGGCGGGATTGGCATGACGGATGCGTTCGACATGGGCTTTTACATGAAACGCGCGCGGGTATCGGCGGAGTGGCTGGGGGATTACAGCTATCACGCCGAGCAGGTCGCGCGGCTCAGGGGGTTTTGATGGTTCGCCCAAAACCTGCCGTGCGTCGTTCAGCGTACCAAGCCCGGCGGGAACCGCTGGGCAGCCACCGACCGCCCCCCTGGGCGGTGGCTTTGCCCCCACCCGCGGCCGGTGGCTGCCGCAACGCTCGAACATCGGGATAAAACAAAAATGGACATTCAAACCCTCTTCGGCCTCAACGGCAAAACCGCCCTCGTCACCGGCGGCGCGACCGGCATTGGACGCATGGCGGCCGAAGCGCTGGTGCGCGCCGGGGCGCATGTCCTGATCGCGTCCCGAAAGGACGGGGCTTGCGAAGCGGTCGCCGAAGAACTGAACGCGCTGGGCGCATCGGGTCGGGCCGAAGGTTTCGTGGGCGATGTTGGCACAGAAGAAGGCGTCGCGGCCCTTGTTCGAGAGGTTCACAACCGCACTGACTCGCTTCACATCCTTATGAACAATGCCGGGATAACCTGGGGTGCGCCGATGGGGCAATTCCCGCATATGGCGTGGGAAAAGGTAATGAACGTGAACGTCGCCGGGCTGTTCCACCTGACGCAATCCCTGCTGCCGATGCTGCTGAAATCCGGCACGACTGACGACCCCGCGCGGGTGATTAATGTCGGCTCTGTCATGGGAGAGCGGGAGATGGGCGACGGCGCTTACAGTTATTCCGCGTCCAAGGCGGCGGTGCATCACTTGACCCGTATCCTCGGCAAAGAACTCGCCGGGCATCACGTGACGGTCAACGCTCTGGCACCGGGGCCGTTCGTATCCCGCATGACGGCCTTTGCCACGGCAGAGGACTCCCAACGCGAAAAGGTCGGCAAGGACGTCCCACTTGGCCGTGTTGGCACCGACACCGATATCGCAGGCTGCATGCTGTTTCTGTGCGGTCTTGGCGGCGCGTATGTCACAGGCGCGATCATCCCCGTTTCGGGCGGCATCAATGTGATGTCCGGCCCCAATATCTTTGAATCGGCTCTTTGAGCCAGCAAACAGGAGACTTCCAAAATGCGCGACGCAGTCATCGTTTCCACCGCACGCACCCCGATTGGCAAAGCCTATCGCGGGGCGTTCAACAACACGACACCGCAGGCCCTGACCGGCCACGCGATTGAGCACGCCGTCAAGCGCGCCGGGATTGATCCCGCGCTGGTGGATGACGTGGTCATCGGCTCGGCCCTGCAACAGGGGCACGGGTCCGGCAATATCGCGCGTCAAGCGGCTGTGCGCGCTGGGCTTCCGGTCACAGTGGCGGGGATGTCGCTGGACCGGCAATGCGCGTCAGGCATGATGGCGATTGGTGCTGCGTCCAAGCAAGTGGTGCAGGACGGTATGGACGTTGTGATCGGCGGCGGTGTTGATTCCATTTCGATGGTGCAAACGCCGGAGATGCGTGTGGCAGCAGACCCGTGGCTGCGACAGCAAAAGCCGGCCATCTATATGACCATGCTGGAAACGGCAGAGACGGTCGCCGAACGCTACGGCATCACGCGCGAAGAACAGGACGCGTACGGTGCGCAATCCCAAGCACGCACGCACGAGGCGCAACAGGCTGGACGTCTGGATGCGGAAATCGTGCCGATGACCACCGTGATGAAGATGCAAAACCGCGAAACGGGCGAGATCACCGAACATGAGGTGACGCTGGACAAGGACGAGGGTAACCGTCCCGGCACAACTGCCGAAAGCCTCGCGGGCCTCAAGACGGTGTTCTCTGACGGACAGGTCATTAAGGAAGGTAAACACATCACGGCGGGCAATGCCTCGCAGCTCTCTGACGGTGCGTCCGCCAGCGTCGTGATGGAATCCAAAATGGCCGAAAAGGCCGGTCTGGAACCGCTGGGCCGTTGCGTTGGCGTGATGGCCGCGGGTTGCGAGCCGGACGAGATGGGCATTGGTCCTGTCTTTGCCGTGCCGAAACTGCTGAAGGCGCACGGGCTGAAGATGGACGATATCGGCCTTTGGGAACTGAATGAGGCGTTCGCCTGTCAGGTGCTTTATTCCCGCGACAAGCTGGGCATTCCAGATGAGCTTCTGAACGTCGATGGCGGCGCGATCTCCATCGGCCACCCCTACGGTATGTCCGGTGCGCGCATGGTTGGTCATGCGCTGA
>CAZDXI010000003.1:51779-52146 GCA_964509095.1 uncultured Rhodobacterales bacterium | reverse complement strand
CAGCCTGGTAGAGCACTGTCTTCGGGAGGCAGGGGCCGGAGGTTCGAATCCTCTCACTCCGACCAATGAAAACAGATACTTAAAGCACATCTGCTGTATAGCTAATCTCATCAAAGCGATTGACTGGCACGTTTCCAGTGGGTCGATGCCTGTGGATCAGGTAGACAGCGCCCAATTCCAACCTTCGTGGCTTGCTTGGCATTTTGCGCCAGATGTCTTGCTACGGAATGTGACTCATCGCTTGCTGGTAAAGGTCCAAAGCGGAGTCTGAGCCCAGATCAACATCCGCGAGCGTCAGCATCTGCCCTGCTTTGACCGGTCGCGTCAGATGCACATGGTCGGCCAGCCCAATTGGCAAAGCGTGCTT
>CAZDXI010000003.1:48149-51751 GCA_964509095.1 uncultured Rhodobacterales bacterium | reverse complement strand
CCGTCTGCGCGGGCTGCGCCTTACCCCAAACTGTGTATCCACCTTCTCCGTCCAACGTGTCACCAACCCCAAGGTCGCGTTTTGCGATGGCCGCAACGGTTCCGCGCATCTCGCGCGCTTGCCCGGTCGGCTCACGTCGCAGAGCCGCGCTTAGAACAGAGACCGAAAGTTCCAACCCGATCAAGTGGAAAGGTTTGTACATTGCAGCAAAGCGACCAGTGTCGTCTGTCGGCAGTCCATATTGCTTGAAGCAAGCCGCGGCATAGTCGTTGGGCGCTTCAAAAACGCAATAAACACCCCAGCGCAAATCGCGAAATACAGGGCGTCCGTCACGTTCAAGCGAGGACACGGTTTCAACTTCACCACGCGTGTCAAGCAGCCCGCCGACCTCACGAGGACGCAGAACATGGGCCAGATCGTCCACTCCACATGGCGGGAATGACAGACCATGTGCTGGCACATCCATACCGCAAGCATTTGCAATGGCGACCATCTCTATCGCGCTTTTGGTGCCATCAAGGAAGGAATTGAACATTTGCGGGTTCATTCCTGCTGTCTGCGCTTCATCCGGGCTCAGCCCATAGTGCGACCAGACATCATCAGGTGTGACGTTGTGGTAAGCGGGCAAGTACTTAGTCCCCTTCCCCGCTGCCGTGACGTGAAACCCCGTGGCACGCGCCCAATCAACCATCTCGGCCACAAGCGCGGGTTGATCGCCATAAGCCATTGAATAGACCACGCCTGCCGAACGCGCCTTCGCCGCAAGGATTGGTCCCGCCAGAACGTCAGCTTCGACATTCACCATGACAACATGCTTTCCGGCGGAAATGGCAGAAGTAGCATGGGCAATTCCCGCGCGCGGGTTGCCTGTCGCTTCAATCACGACATCAACATCGTCCTGTGCCGCGAGGACCCCGCCATCCTCAAGAAAAGAGGTCGCATCAATCCGGGACGTGTCCCAGCCCACAGCACGGCATGCCTGCCGCGCCCGGTCCGGGTCGAGATCAGCAATCGCAGTAACTTCCAAACCTGAAATCGTAGGGACCTGAGACAGAAACATAGACCCAAACTTACCAGCCCCGATCAGACCGGCTCGAACGGGTGTGTCTTTGTCTGCCGCTTCTGCGGCCAGCGTCGCCAGATTCATCGCTTCTCTCCCCGTTTTGCACCCAACCAGTCGAGCATAGCTGCTGTGGTGTTCACAAGGGGGCGGTTTCCCTGCGATGGGAATTAGTTCGGCGCGGAGATCTCTAGCTTGATTGCCGCAAACCAGTTTGCGATGTCGCGGATGTCGTCTTCGCTGAGGCCTTGTGAGATAGGACTCATCACGTCATGCGTGCGCTTGCCCGACCGAAACGCCTTGAGTTGCGTTTCAATGTAGATGTTCGTCTCTCCGGCCAAGTGCGGTGCGTCGTCCATTTCAGACAAACCCACTACACCGTGGCATGCGGTGCAAGTGTCCGGAGCGGAAGCAGGGTCGGTCCCGCTCGGCAGGGTCGCCTTGGCTGTGTGAGATGCATACCAAGCCGCAACATCTGCAATTTTCTGATCGCTGAGCGAACGGGCGACCACGGTCATCATTTCGTGCTCACGCGCGCCTTCGCGAAAGGCCACAAGCTGATTGGCAAGATAAACAGAAGGTTCGCCCCCAATGTGCGGCGCAATCGGAATCTGTGCGTATCCATCCAACCCGTGACAGGTGCGGCACATACCGGCAACCTTACGGCCCGCTAACGGATCACCAGTTGGCAGGTCGCCGCCAAAAACGGCGCTGGCGAGGAGACCCCCGCCAAGCGCCAAGATCATGCTCCGGATCATCCGCCGTAGCTGATGCGATAGATCGCACCGGCCAGATCGTCAGACACCAGAATGGAACCATCGCGCAATTGCGCAACATCCATCGGACGCCCCAGATATTCGCCGTTTTCATCCAGCCAGCCTTCTGCAAAAGGCTCCATCGTGGCGTTGCCCTCGTCATCGATGAAGGTCACCATCACGCGGGCGCCAACAGGTTCTGTGCGGTTCCACGACCCATGCTGGGCAGAGAAGATTGCGTTCTTGTACTTCTCCGGGAACATCTTGCCGGAATAGAAGGTCATCCCAAGATCGGCAGCGTGCGCGACTGTTTCCACGGCAGGCATGACCAGCCCGTCGGGGGGCGTCTCATCCGAATATTCCGCCGTACGAATGCCGCCACCGCCGTACCAAGGGAAGCCAAAGTTCTGACCCGCCGCAGTCTGCCGGTTCAACTCACCTGGTGGGATATCATCGCCCATACCGTCGACCTGATTATCGGTGAACCACAGCTCGCCCGTTTCGGGATGGAAATCATGCCCGACCGAGTTTCGGATGCCATACGTATAGACCTCACGATCAGAGCCATCGCGGTTCAGCCGGATCATGCCGCCGATGCCCCATTCGTTGTATAGATCCACTTTGTCCTTGGGATGCACATTGAACGGCTGTCCAAGCGAGATGTAGACCTTATCGTCCGGCCCAACCCGACACACGCGCGCGGAGTGGTTATAGCTTTCCTCATCCGGTGGGATCAGGCTGCCTTCCGCAATCAGATTGAACGCCGCCACGTCGGGGCTTTCATAGAAAAACTCTGCCGCCGGGAACAATAGCACACGGTTTTGCTCAGCGATGTAAAGGAACCCATCCTTGGAAAAGCAGGGACCATTGGGAATGCTGAACGTCAGCGAAGGTGCGAAGTCTTTCACCTCATCCGCAACACGGTCCTTGTTGCGGTCGGTCACGGACCAGACCTTGTCCTTGCGTGTGCCCACGAAGGTCACGATGCCTTGTGGTCCCACCGCCATGGACCGTGCGTCTGGCACAATCGCGTAGAGTTCGATTTTGAAACCCGGCGGAAGGGTGATGTCGTTGGCGAGGGTCTTCTTGATCCCCTCGGCGTAGTCACCGCCTTGTTCGATAAACGTGAACTCCGTCACGCCCGTGGATTTGAAGGCAGAGAGTTTCTCAAGATTGTCCGGGACATCCGCGCTTTGTGCGACGGCGTGGGTCGCAAGCAAGGATGCGGCAGCAAGATACGTAAAGATGTTCTTCATGAAGTCCTCCCAGTTAAATTGAACCGGGCGACGGTTTTTGCCGCCCGATCAGGTAAATACCACAACTCAAGGTAGCATTTGTCAAATATTCTGCGCGGCCATTTCCCGAGCGATATGATCCGCCTGACGGATGGCGAGCGCCACAATCGTCAAGGTTGGGTTTTCTGCCGCGCCGGTCGTGAATTGCGATCCATCCGAGATGAACAGGTTCGCGATGTCATGGGTTTGACCCCATTTGTTGACCACACCATCCTCGGGGTTTTCCGACATACGGTTGGTACCAAGGTTGTGCGTCGACGGGTAAGGCGGCGTCGGGAAGGTCCGCGTGGCCCCCACCGCGTCATAGACCGCCTGACCTTGTTGGTAAGCATGGTTACGCATCGCGATATCGTTTGGATGGTCGCTGAAATGCACATTCGCAACTGGCAGCCCATGCTGGTCTTTCACGTCCATATTCAATGTTACACGGTTGTCGGCTTGGGGCATGTCCTCGCCCACAATCCACATCCCGGCCATGTTTTCGTACTGATC
>CAZDXI010000003.1:32847-48049 GCA_964509095.1 uncultured Rhodobacterales bacterium | reverse complement strand
GCCCAGTGCTGCGTGGTGCCGCCCACGGACTTCACGATCCAAGCAGGCAGGCCGGAAAAGTCCTTCGCCACGCGCCAGTCGCCGGACGTTGTGCGCGGGTCGAGCCAAGCCAGTTGGCCAAAACTGTCCCATTCATCATTGATGAAGTCCTCAGGCAGATGCCGCCCGCCCGCTTCCAGCGCGACCACTGAAACGCCCTTCTGGGCCAGTTCGTTTGCCAATACACCGCCGCCAGCGCCGGTGCCGATGATGACAACAACGCTGTCATCGGAAAGATCAAAAGGTGCCGTCATGGTGCCGCCCTCCCCTTATAGCCAGTTGATGTCGTTGAAGCCGCGTTCGATGTAGCCACCGAATTCGAAAGAAGATCCTTCATAGCCAAAGATCGGCCAGACCGCTTTTTGGTTATAAAGCCCGGTCACCAAGCCACCCCGGATTTGCTGAAAGAACGCGTCGTCCTCCATCCCGCGAAGGATATCGACGCGGTCGCGTTCCCACCCTGCGGCCAGATAGCTGTCATGCCCGGCGGCTTTTGCGGCGGCGTTCAGCTTGGCGATGCCGTCTTCGATCCCCGCAGCGGCGTCTTCCGTGTCATAGCCTTTGATGGCGATGACATAAAATTCGTCCCCTACCTGGTCGTGCGGGTAAATATCGCGGGCCATCTGCACCAACGTCGCCATGGTTTCCGGTTTCAAAACGGCCGTTTCCATAGCCCACGCGCCATTGGGCGCTGCAAGAAAGCCAGCCCCCACGACAAATGATGCGCCAGCCGCGCTCGCACGCGACAGCAATTGACGACGTGTCAGCCCTTTTGGGCTTTGTATGTCCGACATCCCTGTTCCTCCCTTTGATGTCATTTGAAACGCCCCCCGCGCTCCAGCACCTCGATCTCGTAGCCGTCGGGGTCAGCAACAAAGAAAAAGCGCGCAACCAATTCTCCGGCAGGCGCAAATTCAACAAGTTTTCGGGGGGCGAGACCTTCGGCCTCAAATCGTGCATGTTCTGCGGCCAGATCCTGAACGGACACCGCTAGATGGCCGTATCCGTTCCCAAGATCATATGGGTCGGTCTGGTCTTTGTTGACCGTGAGTTCCAGTTCGAACTCGGTCTCTGGATTGCTGAGGTAAACCAGCGTGAAGTTCGGAAAATCGAGCCGGTCCGCGACTTTCAGACCAAACGCTTTGTCATAAAACTCAACAGACCGTGCCTCGTTCAAAACACGGATCATCGAATGGATTTGCTTGGCCAAACCGGTCTCCTGTGATCAGGGGTGTTGATCTCAGGGTAACCGGCGCACGTTCACGCAAGGGTAGTATGCCGTTACTACCTTTGAGTTTTTTGGTCGGATAGACTCCGCGCTATTCGGCAGCGATTGCAGACTCAGATTCGGCGTCTGAAATCTCCATGAATTTCAAACATGCGCAACGCAAAAGCGACGTGAAATTCGATGGTTCTCCGCGCCGTTCCAACACTTCGGAATGCAACGTCGAAATGAAACTTGGCGTGCTCACTCCATCACGCGCGGCAATGTCATCCAGTGTTTGCCAGAACGCATTTTCGAGCCGGATCGACGTGCTTTGCCCGTTCAAGCGCAAGCGTCGTGTTGTGCTGGTATACCGTTCAGGGTCTTGTCCTGCAAAAACTTCACACATGGTTTCCTCCCAAAAGCCATTTCGCAACAAATCCGTATTTCGTAAACTAACTGGGCAACGGAGTCGAGAAATCCGCCCTAACAGGCAGGTCGTTGCTGATGGTAAGATGGGCCGCATGGCCCCATCAGGACAGAAGTGATAGGAAACGTCCTTCGATCGGATTGGTTGGCGATCCCACGCGCCGAATTGCCCCCAAAGGCCGGTGAAACTGCGGGTGATCAAAGTCCAGAAATACAAGGCGGTCTTCCAGATAGGATGCCGTTGTTGCCCGCGGCATGGTCGTAATCAAATCCGTATCCGCGACGATTTCCAGCACAGACCGGATTGAATCCGTCTCACAGACAATATGCATGGAGGTGACACCAGAGGCTGTCATCGCTGCTTCTGTTTGTTGACGCAAAAGGCTGCCACGCGAATGTGCGACCCAGACTTGCGTATCCAGATCAGACGGCATCACTTGCTTGCGCCGCGCAAGTGGGTGGCCCCGCCGACAAAGAATGCCAACACGGTCGTCTATCAAAGGCTCAAAGATCAGCCCGTCTGATGAGTCCGCAAGGTTCTCCGGGCCAAGCACAATATCCACCTGCCCACGTTCCAGCATGGATCGCAGCTCATGGACAAGGCCGGTGCGCATTTCGACCACACAGTTTGGATTGTCCCGGATGAACCGTGCCAAAGCGGAGCTAAGAAAGCGCCCAGCGACGATGGGCGGTGCAGCGATCCTGAGCTCTCCGGTCGCGCCTTGTGCGGATTGATCCGCCAGAATACTCGCCTGCTCTTGGGCCAGCCGAATGGCTTGCCCGTTTCGCGCCAGTTGCTGCCCCAGCGCGTTGGGGACCGATTTACGACCGTCGCGGTTGAAAAGTGCAACGCCCAAACGGTCTTCCAGAGCTTTCATGTTGCGGCTCAGCGCAGGTTGCGTCAGACCCAATCGATCCGCCGCGCTTTGAAACGATCCCGCTTCGACAATAACCGACAATTGGGCAAGGTGTTTGGGTTCGAGTTTCATACCATTTTCTTATCTGACATACAAAATGATTGATTATATCAAATAGAACCTCTCTGCTAGCTTGGGAAAAACCAAGGGAGGATACCGTGTTTAACTTCAGGAAAATAACTGCGGTTGCCGCGTTCGTCGCAACTGCCGCTTTTGCACCCGCAATGGCTACAGCGCAGATTTTCAAGGGTGAAACGGCGGGTGTGGGCGATCCTGTGCACACCATGTTCGTGACATTTGCCAACCAAGCCGGAAAATCTGGCGTCGAAATTCAAGTGAACGCGGGTCAGACGCTGACAAAGTCGATGCTGAAAGGTGGACGCAAGGAAATCGATTTCTTTTCAACTGTTCCATCGCTGGTCAACTTGATGAAGGGCCAGAAACGGATGTACGAGAGTGTCGGCGATGCTCCAGCAGCGGCTGGTGAGCTTCGCGCGATCATTGGCTTCAAGGCTGGTGCATATCACCCCGTCACTTTAGCAGGATCTGGCATTGAAACTTGGGAAGACCTCAAGGGCAAAACTGTGTTCACAGGCCCACCAGCGGGTTCTGCGTCTGCAACTTCGGAAGCCCTGATCAAGATCATCACCGGGTACGAAGCCGGGAAAGACTATGACGCGGTGCGCCTCAGCTGGGGTGAAGGCTATGCTGCGCTCGCAGACAAGAAAATCGATATGATGGTGCGCCCGGCCGAAATCGGATCGTCCAAAATCGAACAGTTCGGCTTATCGGGAGAGTTCCGGGTTCTTTCCATCCCGCAAGAGGTTGTTGGTTCAGATGCCATGCAAGCTCTGTTCGGGCGTCCCGGTCGCGGAATGTTGCAGTTTGACGGCGGCGTTTACAAAGGCCAATTGACCAGCGGCGAAATCACAGCACTGGGTTTCACCCAATTTGTCGGCACACACACAGGCGTGTCGGACGACGTGGTTTACAAGGCGACAAAAGCGTTCTGGGAAAATCTGGATGAGGTTCACGCAACCGCGTTTTTCCTCAAGGAAGTTACAGCTGAATCTGCCTTCACCTCTGTGAATGTGCCGTTGCACCCCGGCGCACTGAAATACTACGACGAGGCCGGGATCACCGTCCCGGACGAATTGCGCCCGTAAGCAAACAGACCGGAATGCTGCCCGCGCGGCTTTCCGGCTCCTGACAGTGCTTTCAGCAGGATTGAACAGATGACCGCAGAGACTGAAAGCTCCGGCGGGTTGAGCAAGCTATATGTGCTGCTATCGGCATTGGCATGCTTCAGCCTTGGAGCAATTGCACTCTACAGTTCTGGCCTTGGCTTGATTGAACCAAAGCTGCATCGCGCAGCCGGGTTTGGGCTTGCCCTGATCGTCGGGATTGCTGCTTCGCGCAGCCGCCGCGACGCCGACGGCCCTGCGACTGGTGCACGTGCCGTACTGCATTTGATCACTGACGCCGCGATGCTGATCGCTGGGTTTTGGGCGATTTGGGCATTTTACGACGTTCAAACGCAGATGGAGACTGCCCTTTACGACGTGACACAAGCAGATGCCTGGCCTGCACTTGCTGGACTGGTTGTCTTCTTGGAACTGTGCCGCCGTCTGTGGGGATGGGGTCTGTTCGGAGTTGGCGCGTTTGGGGTCCTGTATTTGCTTTATGGACAGGACCTGCCGGGGTTACTCGCACATGCAGGGTTTTCGCTAAAGGAAGTCGCCGAGGCCCTTTGGTACAACACCAACAAAGGCGTGTTCGGCTCGATCACCAACATCGTCCTTTCAACGGTTTTCATTTTCATTGTGTTTGGCGTGCTGCTGGAAGGAACCGGCGCTGGGGACACTCTGTTGAAGTTCGCGTTCCTGGCCACCCGTCGGACGCGTGGTGGTCCTGCGCACGCAGCTATCCTTGCGTCATCCATGTTCGGGACCATGTCCGGCTCCACTGTTGCAAACATCGTTGGAACTGGCACGTTCACAATCCCAATGATCAAGCGACGCGGGTTTTCCCCAACGTTTGCGGCCGGGATCGAAGCGACTGCGTCTTCGGGCGGTCAGATCATGCCGCCGATCATGGGAGCCGCGGCCCTAGTGATGGCCGATCTTACCGGCGTGGGTTACCTGAACATCATCGTGGCCGCACTGTTCCCGGCACTATTCTATTATTTTAGCCAGTTCGCAGCCGTGACAGTGGAAGCGCGTCGTCAGGGCATCGACGTTCAACCCATGTCTGTCGACGACAAGATCACACGGGTCGATCTTGTGAATTCGGTTTTGTTCCTTGGTCCCATTGCAACCATCATTGGATCCTTGATCGCGGGGTTTTCCACGTCTGCTGCCGGGTTTTATGCGGTCCTTGTCTTGCTGTGCCTTTCCGTGATCAATCCTGACGTTCGAGCGGACCCTCTTCGGATCTGGCGATCCTTCTTGAAGGGGTCTCAATCTGGTGCGACGCTGCTGATCGCCATCGCCGCGATTGGCATCCTTGTCGGGTCGCTTGATTCAACGGGCTTGGGGCTAAAGCTGGCAAATGTGATCGCGACGATCCGTGGGGAAAGCCTGTTTTCCGCTTTGCTGGTTGCCATGTTGGGTGCTCTGATCCTTGGCATGGGTATGCCAACACTTCCGGCCTACCTTATCATTATCCTTGTCATGGGACCGGCCATTCAGGCGTTAGGCGTGTCGATGCTGACGGCGCATATGTTTGTGTTCTATTACGGCGTAGCATCTTCGCTGACCCCACCGGTTGCAATCGCGGCTTATGCCGCTGCACCAATTGCCGGATCGAATCCGCTGATGACCGCCTTTATGTCGTTCCGACTTGGCATGGCAAAGTTCATCATCCCGTTTGTCTTTGCGTTCTATCCAACCATCCTGATCATCGAAGACTTCTCGCTTCTGCCGTTCCTATGGATCGTTGCGCGCACGTGTTTCTGCATCTGGCTCTTTTCATCGGCCCTATCGGCCTATGATCGACGTAAGCTAACGGTATTCGAAGTCATCGCGCGCTTCGTTGTGGCGTTCACGATGCTTTCAACGGATGCGACTATCCACGTCCCGGCCATCGCTATCGGCATTGGTCTGATCGCGTGGGATGTTCGGGCGGCCAGAAACCAAGCCCCACATACGAAGGTTGGGCCATGACGAAACGTCCGAATTTCCTGTTCATCATTACAGACCAGCATCGCGCAGATCATCTGGGTTGTGGCGGTAACTCCGTTGTGCAGACGCCGAACATCGATGGGCTTGCCGCTCAGGGAACGATGTGGGATCGGTTCTATGTTGCCAACCCCATCTGCATGCCCAATCGCGCGTCTATCATGACAGGTCGTATGTGTTCCGCACATGGGGCACGGCACAATGGCATTCCTTTGTCACGGGACCACACAACCTTCGTAGAACTGCTGCGTGATGCGGGCTATCGCACCGGGCTCATTGGCAAATCTCACTTGCAGAGTTTCACAGGGCTACCTGCGACCAACACTTTCAAGGAAGCCGAAGGTCTGACCGCGCCAAGCCCGCATTTGCGCGATGCCATTAAGAACAACCGCCATACCCCAGACTACGACCTAGAGGTCGTCCCAAAGTGGGATCGCCCACTGGCTGAACGCATTGATGGCGATTTTTATGGCTTCGAACATGTGGAGGTCGCAGCGGATCATGCGGACCGAGCATCGGGCGATTACCTGCTTTGGGCAAAAGACCAGCGCGCGGACTTCGACACTCTGGTCGGGCCCGAGAACGCCCTGCCGGACAATCGGATCAACGCGCCTCAAGCCTGGCGCACAGCCGTTCCAGAAGAGATGTACTCAACCTCATGGATTGCAGACCGATCCGAAGACTGGCTGATCGAACGCGCAAAAGAAGACGACGCCCCGTTCTTTTTGCAGATGTCTTTTCCCGACCCCCACCATCCTTTTACGCCTCCGGGTCGGTACTGGGACATGTATGACCCCGCACGGATCGAACTGCCTGCCACGTTTGGAAAGGGGCACCTTCCTCCAATCCGAGCCATGCAAGAGGCGTTAAAGGACGGAAGCGACCCACGGGACAATCAAAACCCCTTTGCGGTGACCGAAGACGAAGCGCGCGCAATTATTGCTCTGACTTATGGCATGATCACGATGATCGACGATGCAATTGGTCGCGTTTTGAAACGACTGGACGAGCTTGGGTTGGCCGAAGACACGATTGTGATCTTTACGTCGGATCATGGTGACTACATGGGCGATCACGGACTTATGCTGAAGCTGCTCTTGCATTATCAAGGCATCGTGCGCGTCCCATTCATTTGGTATGATCCCACCGCTCCCGGTAACGGGCAACGCGACGCGGCGCTGGCGTCCTCCATCGACATTGCACCGACAATCCTCGCCCGAGCAGGAATACAACCTTACAACGGCATTCAAGGACGCAACTTGTATGCATCCAAGCCACCTGAAGCCGTGATCGTCGAAGAAGACAGCCAACGCGTGATGACCGGGTTTGACCGTCCGCAACGTGTCCGCACTGTGATCACAGATCGCTACCGAATGTCCTTACGGGAAGGCGAAAACTGGAACGAGCTTTACGATCTTTCGGCCGATCCTGGCGAAGTTGAAAATGTGTATGATGACCAAAATTATCAGGCCACACGTCAGCACCTGACCGAAGTCATGTTGCGACGCATGATTGCTCTTCAAGATCGCGCGCCTCTGCCTGCCTATCGAGCGTAACGCGCGACCTTGGCTCTGGGATGATCGCTGGTTAGTGTCGCAGGCATTGCCCCTGTAAGGACATAGCCGACATGCCCAAGAACACGCTGAAGATTGACGTCATCGCCGGAGACGGGATTGGCAAAGAAACAACGCCTGAGGGGCTGCGCGTCTTGGAAGAAACCGCCCGGCGGTTTGATCTGGGCCTAGAGTTTTCCGAGCACGACTTTTCCAGTGTCGAGTACTATCAAGCCCATGGCGAGATGATGCCACCGGATTGGAAAGACCGGCTGATCGGGAGTGACGCGATCTTCTTTGGCGCAGTCGGCTGGCCGGACGTTGTGCCGGATCACGTCTCTCTTTGGGGATCCTTGCTGCAATTCCGGCGTGAGTTTGATCAATATGTCAGCCTGCGCCCCGCGCGCGCCATGCCGGGTGTGCCGTTGCCTTTAGCTGGGCGAGAACCCGGTGATATCGATATGATGATCGTACGCGAGAACACCGAAGGCGAGTATTCCGCCATTGGCGGGCGCATGTTTCCCGGCACCGACCGGGAAGTCGTGATGCAGGAAACCGTCATGACCCGGATCGGCGTGGATCGAATCCTGAAATATGCCTTTGACCTTGCCCAGAAACGCGGTGGGCATCTGACGTCCGCAACAAAGTCTAATGGGATTGCGATCACCATGCCGTTTTGGGACGAACGGGTGGAAGAAATGACCAAAAGCTATCCCGATGTGAAGGTCGACAAATACCATATCGACATTCTGACCGCGCAATTTGTGCTGCACCCCGACTGGTTCGATGTGGTGGTCGCCTCGAACCTGTTTGGGGATATCCTGTCCGATCTTGGACCGGCCTGCACAGGCACAATCGGGATTGCGCCGTCCGGCAATATCAACCCGGAGGGGCGCTTTCCATCGCTGTTTGAACCCGTGCACGGATCGGCACCTGACATTGCCGGGAAAGGTGTCGCCAATCCGATCGGCCAAATCTGGGCCGCGTCGATGATGCTGGATCATCTCGGCCAGCCAGAAGCCGCAGCCGCGATTTTGCGCGCGATTGAAGCCATTCTGGTCGAAGCTGATCTGCGCACGCCGGACCTTGGCGGACCGGCCAATACCATTAGTTGCGGAACAGCTATCGCGGATGCAGTCAGAAGCGGAATTTAGGTGCCCGCGCCTTCACCATTTATCCCCGGCTTCACCTTGCACCGGATCACCGCGAACGGCGTCACTCTCAACACGGCGATTGGCGGCGCAGGCAAACCACTGCTATTGCTGCACGGGCACCCACAAACCCATGTGGTTTGGCGCAAAGTCGCGCCTGCATTCGTAAAGGCCGGATATCAGGTCATCGCGCCTGATCTGCGGGGATACGGGGACAGTGACAAACCTGACAGCGGCCCGCCGCACGAGAGCTATTCCAAACGCGTGATGGCGCAGGATCAGGTCGCTGTGATGCAAGCGATGGGGCACGACCGGTTTTCCGTTGTGGGCCATGACCGGGGCGGACGCGTCGCCCATAGACTTGCACTGGATCATGCGGACGTCGTCGAAAAACTTGTGGTCGTTGATATCGCTCCGACGGCGACAATGTACGCCCAAACTGACAAAGAATTCGCGACTCGGTACTTTTGGTGGTTTTTCCTGATCCAACCGTATGACCTGCCCGAACGGATGATTGGATCGGATCCAGATTACTTCCTAAACCGGCATATCTCGGGTCAGGTGCAGACCCCGGGTGCGGTCAGTGACGACGTGTTCGCCGAATATCTTCGATGTTATCGCGATCCGGCCACAATCCACGCGATCTGTGAAGACTATCGAGCGGCTGCAAGCATTGATCTTGAACATGACGCAACGGATTCAGATGCGCGCGTGCTAGCGCCGCTTCTGGCGCTTTGGGGCGCAAAAGGAGTGGTCGGGCAAACCTATGACGTTCTGCAAACCTGGCGTGACAAAGCTGTTGATGTCGATGGTTATGCCTTGCCTTGCGGACACGCCGTCCAAGAGGAATGCCCGGGACCGTTCGCGCAACATGTGCTGGATTTCCTTGCGCGGTAACCCACGCCCAGCGCGGCAGACTCAGACAATGGCAAAAGTTTAACGACTTTACGGTTCTTCGTGGACGCCATTGAAAACAAGGGAAAATCAGCACTTCGGTGACTTTTGAGTCACAGAGCCAATCTGTACCCGCATAAATTGATCCCGTTCCTTTCGCCAAGACGCATGCGCTGCAATCATGCCTCAAAACAAGACCGAGCAGGACGTCAGTACAGTGAACATACGCACCGAAATCCCGGTTCTGGGAAAGCACTTGATTGCGGATTTGCATGGCGCACGCGCGTTGCTTGATCCCCTTCCAGCACGCGATGTGATGGCAAAAGCCGCCGCGGCAGCCGGGGCGACCTTGCTGGATGTAAACACACACGATTTCGGGTCACGCGCTGGATTCACTGGTGTTGCGCTTCTCGCTGAAAGCCACATCTCGATCCACACATGGCCAGAACACGCGCATGCTGCGATTGATATATTCATGTGTGGCGACGCTGAACCTCACAAAGCGCTTGCGGTTCTGGAGGCCTATTTCCAGCCGACCTATAGCGACGTCAGACTAATCGAACGTGGGCTGTCGCATGACGGCGCGCGCGTTCTCGCAGGGGTCACACCCTGATCGGGAATGAAAGATCTGTCGCGATGCCCTGTTACCTTCCTTATCATCCTGACCGCACTCAGCGTGCATCTGGCCTTGGGGCCAGCAACAGACCCACGCGAGTTTCGCACATTGCCCGATCTAATTCTGGGCGTGATGCGCCACGGCGATGCGCTGCATCTGCTAGTGAACTGCGCACTTGTTCTGATCGGTGGGTATATCTCGGAACCACGACTGGGATCGTTGCAGTTTGTGTGCCTCGCAGCCTTGTGCGCGGTAACCGGCGTCGTCGGCGAACTGGTTCTGGCCGGCCCTGGGTTTGTCGGCCTGTCGGGCGTGGCCTACGGGCTGATCAGCTACGCGGTGATCGTCACGTCTTCTCCGGATCGGCGCGATTTGAACGCTTTGCTGATCGCGTTGGCATTGGCCGCCGAACTCGCCCTACTTCGGAGCGAACTGGCTGTTTTCACACACATATCGGCCGCCATTTGTGGAGGAGGGATCGCGATGTTCGGCTCATTGTTCGGAACTAAGGGTCCGCATCTGAAACAGATGGAATGGAAGCATGTCTCCCGCGTGGTGGAGATCATCAACCAGACCGATGAAGACGACGCAATCGAAGCCGAGGCAACCTTCATCGACGGCGGCTATGAGAACATGTTCGTGCTGATCGACCGGGGCGAGGTTCTCGGCCTGACAGGGTTCGGCGTCGATGATCAGGTGGCTGATCTGGCGTGGCTAAGCTGGACCTATCTGGACGAAGCCGCGATGGGTCAGGGGCTTGGCGCGCAAATGTTGAATGATCTGCTTGGCGGATTGGCCAAACAGGGCGTGCGCAAGATTTTCATTGAAACCAGCGACTATGAAGAAAACGGGCGCAAGATCTACGAAAACGCGCATCGGCTTTACGAAGAATTCGGCGCAAACCTAGAGCTGACTCTACCCGACTATCATAGCCCGGGAGAGGCTAAGCTGATCTATGGCATCGACAATCCTGACGCACCAAAAACCGAACCGTTGGATGCCGATGGCAACACCGGGCTGCGCATCACGGGGCTGCAAAAGGCGCCAGAGACGCAGGACGTCGCAGGTCTGATGTGGGAAGAAGCCCCTGTTGGGCTGGCTGGTACGGATCACTACCTTGGCCAAATCGCGGAACAGGGCTTTCGGATAGGCTTGCTGGCTATCCCCGGAGACCTGTCAGACGCAAATGCAGAGCAATTGAACTCAGCGGGGCTGACCAAGATCGGCAGTCTCAAAGATTATTACGGCAGCGGACAGTCGCAGGACTGGTGGCGCACAGCCGAAAACCAAACCCCTTCATGAATAGCGTACCAAAGGAGTAAGTCATGTTGAGTAAAATCAAAGGGATCATTTTCATCGGCGTTCTCGCCTTCATCGGGATTTCGTTCCTGATGCCAGAAGGCGAACAGACCGCAGATTTGGGTCAGGTGTTGGATCGCACCGAATTCACCATCGTGAAGTATCAGGAATATCTTGAAGGTCAGGGGATCACCGAAGCGTCCCCCGATCAGGTCGAAGAATTCCGCGGCTTCCTTGTGGAAGTCCTGAATGCGGACCCGAAGTTCTATGAAGAGACGATGGGGCTCAACATCCTGCAAGATGCCAAGTTTCTTGGCTATGCAGACGCCAATGCCAACGGTCAGCAGGACACCGGCGAAGGCGATCTGTTCACCGTGGAAATTGACGAAGAAAATCGCCGTCTGATCGCAACCGACATGACTGGCAATTCCACCGGGCTGCGGTTCTCTGGCGCGGGCTTTATCGCAGGCGCCATCATCGGCAACATGATCGCCCGCCAGCGCGCTGCTGGTGTGACACCTGCCAGCTTTAACAACCGCAACGTGACACCGCGCTCCAGCTACAAAGCACCGCGTAGTGCACGCTCCGGCGGCTTGCGCGCAGGTAAGTAAGCGACAATGGGGCCCGGCAAGACCGGGCCCTGTCTCAACGGGTGGAGGCTGTCATGACAATGGCAACAGAGACTGAAAACTATACGGATCTGCCAAGAAAGCAGGCCGGAGTCCTCTTGGGCGCGATCCTTGTCGTGGCTATGTGCGGGATCGTCTACGAACTGATCATCGGCACTGTGTCGAGCTATCTGCTCGGCAATTCGGTGTACCAATTCTCTCTCACGATTGGGTTTTTCATGTTCGCCATGGGGGTCGGATCTTATGTGTCCCGGTTCATCAATGGCAACCTGATCCAGACATTCGTCTGGGTGGAAATGATCCTCGCCCTGATTGGGGGCTTGTGCAGTATCTCTTTGTTCATGCTCTTCCCGTTTGCGCCGTGGTTCTACACGGTTGGGATGTTCACGTTCATCTCCTCCATCGGGTTCCTTGTCGGCCTTGAAATCCCACTGTTGATGCGCGTTCTTTCGGATCGCAATTCGGCACGGGAATCCATCGCGGATGTGTTGTCGCTTGACTATGCAGGCGCGCTTTTGGGATCGGTTTTGTTCCCGCTTCTGCTTCTTCCATCGCTTGGGCTGATCACAGCGTCTTTTGCCATTGGCCTCACCAATGCTGCTGTGGCCCTGCTCAGCGTGATCTGGCTGCGCGAACAACTGGATAATCCGCGTCGTATGCTGACTTATGCATGCGGCACGATAGCCCTGTTGTTCGCGCTGACCCTTTTGGCCGGACGCATCACTGGCTTCGCGCAAGATCATTTGTATTTCGACCGCATCGTGTGGAAGAAACAGACGCAGTATCAGTCCCTTGTGGTCACGAATAACTGGCAGAAAGAGGACGTGCGTCTGTATATCGACGGGCATCTGCAATTCGCCGAGACCGACGAGTATCGCTATCACGAGGCACTGGTACATCCGGCCATGTCGCATGGAACTGGCACTGCCGAACGCGTGCTGCTGCTGGGCGGTGGAGATGGCCTTGCCGTACGCGAAATTCTGAAACACGACAGCGTTAGTCACATCGACCTTGTCGACCTCGATCCGGCGATGACCGATCTGGGTCGCGACTTCGCTCCTCTTGTGGAACTGAATGGCGAAAGCATGAAAGCCGATGTCCTGCATGTCCATAACGGAGACGCGTTCAACTTCGTGCAGCACACGGATACCGTTTATGATCGGATCATCATCGACTTTCCGGACCCGCACAATGAGGCGCTGTCAAAGCTGTATTCCATCGAGTTCTTTGCAATGGTGCGCAACATCCTGAGCGACGACGGCGTGATCGTCACGCAATCGTCTTCACCTTTCTTTTCGCCGCACACCTATTGGACGATTTCGCACACCCTGGAAGAGGTTTTCCCAGAGGTCGCGAACTACCAGATTCCGATCCCGTCGTTTGGTGTTTGGGGTTTCAATATGGCAATGGCACAGCCGGGTGGAACGGACGGGGATCTACCCGACGGCCTGCGGTTCCTCACGCCAGAGGTTCTGGCGGCCGCGTCTGTGTTTCCGGCAGACTTGCAGCCCAAGCGTGAATTGGTAACGAATTCGATCTTCAACCCGACGATCTATCACGAATACATGCGGGACGTGTCGGGGTATTGACTGGCCTAGTAGGGCAACCCGACATAGTTCTGCGCCAGCACGGACTGCGCTTCCGGGTTATCCCTCAGAAAGCGAATGTCGGCTTGTTGAATACGCAGATCGAAAGTCGTCTGATCCGGGAAGCGGTGCAGCAAGGACGTCATCCACCAACTGAACCGAGCCACTTTCCAGACCCGTTCCAGCGCGCGTTCAGAATAGGCATCAATCCCCGCGCTTGAGCCTTCGCCGTAGTACTCCACCAGCGCATGGTAGAGGTAATGCACATCGCTGGCTGCAGTGTTCAGACCTTTTGCCCCAGTTGGTGGCACGATATGTGCGGCGTCTCCGCACAAGAACAGACGACCCCAACGCATCGGTTCCGTCACAAAGGAGCGCAGTGGTGCGATAGACTTTTCGATGCTTGGCCCCATCACCAACCGATCCGCATGGGACGGCGGGATGCGGCGACGCAATTCGTCCCAGAAGGCATCATCCGTCCAATCATCGGGGCTGTCCGATAGGGAACACTGGATGTAATACCGGCTGAGGCTTTCGCTTCGCATGGAGCACAACGCAAATCCGCGCGCAGAGCACGCATAGATCAGCTCGTCGTGCACAGGTGGTGTTTCTGACAATATCCCGAGCCAGCCAAAGGGATATATTTTCTCGTACTCATTGCGGACATCCAGCGGGATCGTTTGACGACTGACACCGTGGAAGCCGTCGCATCCAGCGACAAAGTCGCAATCGATCCTGCGGTCCTCTCCGTTTACGCGGTATGTGACGAATGGCGCGTCGGACTTCGCGTCGTGGATTACAACGTCTTCGACCTGAAATTCAATCTTTCCATCAGCGGCTTCGCGGGCAGCGTAAAGATCGCGCGTGACTTCGGTTTGACCGTAAACAACAACAGTTTTCCCTGTCAGGTCCCGAAAGTTGATGCCGAACTCATCGTCTTCATAGGAAATCACAGTGCCATCATGCACAATGCCTTCACGTTCCAGCCGGTCAACGATGCCTGCTTCGCGCATAAGGTCCACCATGCCCGTTTCCAGCACACCAGCGCGGATGCGGCCCAGCACGTAGTCTTTGGTCTGGCGTTCCAGCACGACTGAGTCGATGCCTTGCTTGTACAAGAGCTGGCTCAGCAACAACCCGGACGGTCCGCCGCCGATAATGGCAACCTGTGTGCGCATCTGTTTCCTTCCCTGTTTGACCAGAGACAAAGCACAGGCCCCTCGATGACTCCAGTCGATTTCAACTTGCCGAGATTACCCAGCCGCGTTGCTGACCCAGAGTTCAACCCGGCGATTGGTCCAACGTCCCTTTGCAGTCTGATCGCATCCGATCGGAGACACTTCACCAAATCCCATGGGGCGGAAGTCTACGCGCTCTGCTAATGACGGGTCTTGTTGCAACAAGGCTTCTGTAACCTGCCGCGCGCGCCGGATTGACAGCTCGCGGTTCAGTTCAGGATTGCCGAGGGAATCCGTGAACCCCATCACGCGCACAACTTTGCGGGAAGCATCCGCTGTTTCTTCCGCCAGCAGCTTTGCCACGCGTGCAATGTCCGCCAGCGCGCGACCATCCAACTCACTGGAACCAGTTTCAAAGCGCATGGTCGCGCTCAACCGTTCGCTGACAATCATCTCGTTCGCCATTTGCTGCAGCAGTGGGATGGCATCGATCACGCTTTCGGACTGCAAAGCCGACGCAAACCGCAT
>CAZDXI010000003.1:27342-32747 GCA_964509095.1 uncultured Rhodobacterales bacterium | reverse complement strand
CGAACGTATCCAATGCCCGCCGGGTCTTGCGCGACTAGCCGAGACACGTCGTCATCCGAATTCACGACCCGCGCATTCGGACTAAGGGTTTGCCGGTTTGGACCCAGAACGAGGTCTTCAAACACTTCGGAAAGGCCCGCACCCGGTTCGCGGACGTAAAGGTTGATAGGCGCATCCGGCCCACCAAGTTCGGACCAGTTCGTCACACCGCCAGAGAAAATCAGGGCCGCATCTGCAACGGAAATCGACGGCAATGAACTGCCCGGACCCGTCACGATAACCATGGCCTCGATAGCCAGAATGTCTTCGCGGATATCAGAGACACCGCCAGCCGCAAAGGCGGCACGTTCTTCAGTGCGCATTGGGCGCACGGACAAAGCAACGGATGACCGCCCCTCCAACAAATCCCGCAACCCTTTGGAAGATGTGGACGCGGTGGCCGTGATCTGCGCGACCTCTCCATCGGACAGCGTGGCTTTGTAGCCATTTGAAGCGGTCTCCAATGGAACGCCCGCACCAGTGGCATATGACTGCAAAAGAGGCGGCAACAATCGATTCACAAGATCCGAAGCACCGGACACAGCAATGTCCGCGGACGGTTTCAGAACCGGGCACCCGTCGCCTTCACAGATGATCGCATTCGCTTCGATCCGCAGAAGTCCAACGCGAGTACGCAGGAAATAGAACGTCCCGTCGAAGTCTTCCAAATCGCCTTGCAACACCAAACTTTCGTCTGCGGTTCTTAGTGTCACCGTTTCTGCAAAGGCAGCCGTTGCAAGTACGCTCGCGACGCATGCTGCCGCGATACCGAAAAGGAAGTTCTTCATTTTAGTTCTCACTATTCTTAAGCGCAGCAGGCAGTTCTGTTCGCGCGAGATGTCAAAGACCGTCAAGAGCAACACTTGTGCCGTCCGGGATCAAAATTCGGTTGGCTTCTGCAACGCATGCAGGTTCTGATTGTAGTATTTGAACGCCTCGAAGCCCGGAATACCCAGCCGGTCCGCTTCGCGAATCCAGGACTCCAAACCCGTGCGCGATCGGTCCTGCAACTCGGCCAGCAACTCAACATCTGCTTTCACAACATCCAGACCCTGTTCGATCATTGTGCGGCGGTGACCGTTGTCAAACGCGTCCCAAGCAGCGGATTGGAAGGCAAACGGCTCACCTGAAATTTCAAGGATGGCCTGTTGATCGCGTTCTGAAATCCGCGCCCATGCCTGATTGGACAGGACAACAGAGAACGTCGGTGTGTAAACGCCATTGTCGATTTCGGTAACGGTGCGCTTATCATTCCAGATCCCACCCGCACGCGCAGCACCATGTGCCATGGCAAAGGTCAGTGGATTACCGCGTTCCTCATCGAACTCAGCCAGCCATGCCGCGTTTTCCTCGCGCACCGCCGGCGCACCGCGCGTGTCCAACCCTTCGAAATAGGGTACCGTGTATTCGTTGGTTTTGACCAGGTCTTCGCCTGGCTTCACAGGGGCTTCGCGCAAACGCCAAATATGAGCAGCGGGCGCGCCCACAAATCCCAGCAGCTTGACATCGTCCATATAGGTCGACTTGGACAGGTAGTTTTCGTGCAACCGCCACAAGGCGACGGCGGTTTGTTCGGCCGTGCCACCCATCAACGGTTGCATGGGAAGCTGCAACAAAGGATGGCTGTTGGTCAGGTATCCATTAAACACATACGCACCATCCACGGTGCCAGACGTCACAAGGTTCATCTGCGCCTTTGGATCGCGATTGATCTCACCCGGGTCGACAAATTGCACGCGACCACTGGTGACTTCGGAAATCTTGGCAAGATACGGATCGATAATGCCCACATTCATGATGAATTTCGGCGCGGAAGACTTGTTGAATACAAGGATGACTTCTGCCGCAGCAGGCAAAGGATCGTCGCTGAGAACCTCAGATGTCGGCGGGGCCGCCGCGAAGCTCGCTTCTGATACGGACTCTGTGCCCTGCTCCACAGCGCCGAACGCGCATGGGATCTGCAGCACCATTCCGACGTCAATCGCGTTCGGGTTTGCACCAATGACAGCACGGTTGAGTTCATACAACTGCTGCATTCGACCATTGCCGTATGCGCGTTGAGAAATCCGGCTCAACGTGTCGCCGCCAACGATTGTGTAGGGGTCCCCACATGGGATTGCGTTCGCTGACTGCGCAACCGCGTTCGGCGAAGCCCAAAGCAGGCTCGCAACCATCGCGGACACCAATCCAATGCTTTTTGAAGTCACTCCACCTGTTGATTTTCTGCGCACTTCAATCCCCCAACAAAGAATCTCTAAAAAAGACTACTTTTTAGGCTATCAGCCGGACTTGGGACACGGAAGATGTTGGTTGTTCTGGGGATAAGCTTGGGAAAACCATGTGTAAAACTTGGCTTGGCAGGCCGGTGCACAAGGCAAATCAACCGTTCCAACTGGCCAAATGATCGCGTTCAGAATTCCAAATCCAATCAGCGACTTAACACAGTTTTAAACGCGTTTTTGAGGTCAAAGCCACTTGATCACGACGAACGCAACACATCCAATCCAAGCTGATCGCATGCATTGAATCCACCCATGCCTCCATCGATGGGAATGTCGCTTCCGTTGATCCAGCCAGATTGCTTGGACAGCAAAAATGCAGCCAGTTGTGCAACTTCACGTGGAGCACCGGGCCGTCCGGTTCGCGCAACATTGCGTGCGACTTTGTCTCCGAATGCGCGAGAGAAGTCTTCCAGAATGTCCGTGGCAATCGCGCCCGGCGAGATCGAGTTCACACGAAACCCACGTTCGATCATGGGTTCTGTTTCGGCCATGCTCCACAATATCATCGCTTCTTTGGTCAGGTTGTAGGCGCGTGTAGCGTCGATGTCTTCGGCGTTGAGGAACCCGCGAACATCTGCGCCAGACTGTAAGGCCGCAAGACGTTTCACTTGATCAATACTGTCGTGCCAATGGTGACCGGCACGTGACGCCATGTTCACGATTGACGCGCCTTTGTTCAATTTTCCCAGCAGTTGGTTGGTGAACTGACGCTGTCCAAGGAAATTTACTTGCAACAGCGCGGCAGCATTGTCGTCTCGTGGCGGAAGTCCAGCATTGTTACACAGCCCATCGAAGCGACCTGTTGCAGTTTCACAGGCGGTGAGGATCGACGTCGGATCGTTCAGATCAAGCGAAATGAACGAATCGACCGCATCGCTGGGGCTTAGGTCAAACCCCGTTACACGGTGTCCTTGCTCTTTGAGGATGGTGACCAGTTCGGCGCCAATACCTCGGGAACATCCTGTTACCGCAAAATGAAGGCTCATAGCAAAATCTCGATCAAGTGGGGACCCTTTCGTGTCAACGCGGCCTGTAACGCGATTTCCAGCGCCTCGGCTTGGTCCACCCGTTCGGAACTGACGCCCATGGACCTTGCCATCTGGCACCAGTCAATGTTGGGGCGGTCAAGGGACAGCATATCGATTGCACGCGGCCCTGGGTTCTGCACTCCGACATTCGTAAGTTCACCGCGCAGGATATTGTAGCTTTGATTGGCAAAAACCAGCACCGTGATGTCGAGGTTTTCGCGCGCCATGCTCCAGAGGGCTTGCACAGAGTACATACCCGATCCATCACTGATCAAACCAAGCACACGACGGTCCGGACAGGCAATCGCGGCACCTACGGCCAGCGGAAGACCGTACCCAATCGAACCACCACAGTTGTTGAGCCATGTATGCTTCGGCGCACCTTCTGTCGCCGGGAAGAATGCGCGCCCGGTAGTAACAGATTCATCCACAATGATTGCGTGTTCCGGGATCGTACGGCCAAGTACAGCGGCAATCGTTTCCGGTGACGTTGGTCCTTCCGGGCGGTCCGGAACCGAAGGTTTGGCAACCTTTGGCGCAGCTTCTTCCGCCCCGGTCGCATCCCGCAAGGCAATTAATGCCGCGTCCAGGTCAGCACCTGCGGGCGCGTAATTCAAAATGTCTGCATCTTCCCGCGTGAGGATCGCAGGCTTGCCGGGATAGGCAAAGAACCCGATCGGTGCGCGGGCTCCCAACAGGACAACTCGTTTGTAGGGCGCAAGTTTTTCTAGCGCCAAATCAATTGGATAGGGCACCCGTCCGACAGGAACACAGCCCGCACCGCGTTCAAGACGTGCATTCGACCATTCCGACAGAAGGGCGCACCCGGTTTTGGCTGAAATCTGTCCCGCGCGGTGCAGGTTTTCCTCTGACAGGGCCGTACCGCCAAGCAACAACAGGCTCTCCGGTCCCGCAAGCGCTGCGACGGCTTCTTCCAAACCTTGAAAAGCGTGGGGTTCGGTGATCGGTTGAGCGGCTGCGATCACACCGCCGGTCGTCCAAGCCGTATCACTGGGCAGGATCAGCGAAGCGATCTGACCCGAAGCCGTCATAGCCGCAGCAACGGCTTGTGCCGCGTCAGCACCAACCGTCGCTGCCGAAGGCGAAGTTTTCACCCAATGAGACATGGGTGCCGCAATGCCTTCGATATCGGCAGTCAGCGGTGCATCCAGCTCAATATGAGTTGACGCATGTTCGCCAATTACATTCACCACGCCCGATCCCGCTTTTTTGGCGTTGTGCAGATTGGACAACCCATTCGCGAGACCCGGCCCCAAATGCAGCAATGTGCAGGCCGGTTTTCGGGCCATCCTGTAATACCCATCCGCCGCACCAGTCGCGACGTTTTCATGCAAAGCCAGCACGCAACGCATGCCCGGAATATGATCAAGAGCCGCCACGAAGTGCATCTCTGACGTGCCGGGGTTCGAAAAACACACCTCCACCCCACTGCCGAGCAAAGACTGCACGAGGCTTTCGGCCCCGTTCATGGGTTGGTCTGTCATGCCCGCTCGTTCTCCCAATAAGGTGCGCGCAAATCCTTCTTCAGGATTTTGCCAATAGTCGATCTGGGCAAATTGGCGCGGAATTCGATAGCCGACAAGCGTTGATGCTTGCCCAGATGCGCGTTTGCGGACGCACGAATCTCATCTTCTGTCTGCTGCGCCCCGTCGCGCAGCACGACCAGACCCAGCGGTGTCTCTCCCCACGCCTCTGACGGTATGCCGATCACTGCAGCGTCGATCACATCCGCGTTGGACAACAACACCCGTTCCAGATCATCTGCATAAACGTTCAATCCACCAGAGATGATCATGTCCTTCTTGCGATCCGACAAGATCAGGAAACCGTCATCGTCCAACCGCCCCATATCGCCGGAGCGGAAAAACACCTCGCCCTGCGGACTGTGCCACAGATACTCGCGTGTCAGGTCTTCACGTCCGTAATAACCCGCCATCATGGTCGGGCCGCGCCCAACGATTTCGCCGGTCTCTCCCTGCGGCATTTCCTGTCCACTTTCGTCAATTATCCGCACCTCATTGCCGGGACCGGGTTT
>CAZDXI010000003.1:24700-27242 GCA_964509095.1 uncultured Rhodobacterales bacterium | reverse complement strand
GTGCTTTTCCACCAGCGCAAGAAATGCGCCAGCATCGAATTTCGGCATCAAGTGAACGGTGGATCCGCCATATAGCGTCGGAAAGAAGCTGACCAAAGTCGTGTTGGAATAGAGCGGTGTCGACAACAGCGTGCGCACGTTTTGATCATAGCCATTCGGCGTAACGCGTTCCATTTGTGCCGTGCGCATTTGATGGGTCTGCACGATCCCTTTGGGCGTACCCGTCGTCCCTGAGGAATAGATCAGATTAAATGGATCGTCATAGCTTATGGTCACATTCGGGTCAGTTTCGGAGACCTCGCTCAAAGCGGTTTCCATCGCGATGAAACCTGGTTTTTCGAAATCGATAGCGAAGCGCGCGCAATCGAGCGCAGCGATGAAGGGCGCGATAAGCGGCAGGTACTCCTGTGCGACGAAAATTGCGCGTGCTTCACAATCCCGAAGCATTTTCTCCAGTGCTTCGCTACTCGCCATACTGGACAGTGGGACGACACACGCTCCGGCGCGCAAAATGCCGTTGAACAGTTCCGCATATGCAATCGAATTCGGTGACAGGATGGCGATGTTCCCGCCTCCTAAATTCGTCACCAAATTGGCAATCCGATTGACCCTTGTATCAAAGGCCTCCCATGTGCGCGCATCGCTTCCGCAAACAAGGGCCAACCGATCGGGATGCGCCTGTGCGTTCCTTCGGATACGCGATACAATATCCTCACCCAAACCGGCGGCAGGCATTGGTGCCTTTATCATCATGCGGGCGTCGCTCCACGTGCGCGCCAGGCCACCAACATCGGCAATGCACAAATGGCGGCGCCCATCAGGAACGACGCCCCATAACTCAATGCCAACATATCGGTCTGCGGCTTCGCAATCAGCAACCCGCCAAAGAACAGCATAACCCGCAACGGCACGCCCATTGGTCCATCAAGTGGGCCAACAAGCGATATGTATCCCTGCAAAGCAGACGAAATCATCGCCACACCAATCAACGCACAACTCAATGCAACCGCGATCTCCCATGCAGGGGCCTGCCCAACCAAAGCAGGGTTCAGCACAAAGAAAAACGGCGCAATGTAGATCACGCCGCCCAACCGCATGGCCTCAAGCCCGGTCTTGATTGCGTTGCTCCCAGCCATGGTTGAAGCCGCAAACGCCCCCAACGCCACAGGCGGCGTGATGTAGCTGACCATACCCCAGTAAAGGATGAACAAATGCACAGCGAGCTGGTTCAATCCGCCTGCTTCAAGCGCTGGAGCCAATACCACCGCAAGGAAAATGTAACAGGCCGTCACCGTCATCCCCATGCCAAAGATGAACGCCGTCAACGCCCCCATGAACAACAGAACCAGCGTGTTATCCCCGGCCATGAACACGAGTTCGTTCACCAACGTCCCCGCCAATCCGGTGGCCGAAAATGATCCGACGATCAGACCGACACCCAGCAGGATTGCCGTCAACTCGGCCAGCCCCATCCCGACACCGACAATCATATTGCCAAGCCGTTCCCAATTCAGCCGGTGCGAGGCTCGGAACTGGTTCACAATCAACAAAAGTACGACCGCAAAGAAGGGCGCAGAGGTTTCCCGTCGCAGCCCGATCATCATGAACAGCAACAGCGCAAAGACGAAGATGTAAGGCCATCCCTCGCGCATCACCTGCCGCAGAACCGGCAAATCGGGCTTGGGAAGTCCACGCAATCCGCGCCGCGCCGAATAGGCATCAATCTGCGCGAACAGACTGAAATAGTAGAGGATCGACGGGATTGCTGCCGCCAATGCGATTTCCACGTAAGGGCGGCTCAGAAAAGACGCCATAACGAATGCGGTCGCCCCCATAATTGGCGGCATCAACACACCACCGGTGGAAGCACAGGCCTCTGTTGCGGCGGCGGTTTTGGGCGTGAACCCAGTTTTCCGCATCGCAGGGATCGACACCGCACCTGTCGTCAACACGTTGGAAATTACAGATCCCGACATCGACCCCATAAAGCCGGACGCAAAGATCGATACTTTCGCCGCTCCGCCGCGATAGCCGCCGACAAGTCCCAGCGCGAGATCATTGAAGAATTTGCCGCCACCTGTACGCTGCAAAACGGCACCAAACAGGATGAACCCAATCACGACGCCGCCAAAAGCCTTCATGGGAATGCCAAAGGAGCTTTCGGCGGAATAGATATGGTATGGGATCGCCTCCCAGAACGTACTCTGAAACCCGGAAAACGGGTCGGGCACGTGACCTGCGAAAGTCGGGTAGAACGCGAAGATCGTGACAATGCAGAACAGCACCAGCCCACCTGCCCGGCGCGTCGCTTCCAGCGTCAGAAAGAAAAACACTGCTGCAACCCACTGCGCAAATTCGGGTGCAGCATATTCCCAACCCGAAGACAGGTTCTTTTGTGCATTCGCTGCCAGATAACCAGTCGTGACCAAGGACAGCACGAAGAGACCCCAATCCAGGAGTGATGGCTGCCCGCCTTTACCACCACGCGCCTGAAAGATCAGAAAACTCAGCGCAAGGAACATGCCACCAAGGACATAAAGGT
>CAZDXI010000003.1:7596-24686 GCA_964509095.1 uncultured Rhodobacterales bacterium | reverse complement strand
CGCGCAGGTTGAACAGTTGATGCACCACCAGCACGATGGCGGCCAACGTTCCAATAATCACCACCCAGCGTGCCGGGCCTGCAATCCGTTCGGACGGAGTCGCACCGTCAATCTCCACCCGGTCGGGCGTTTTGGGCTCTGTCATGATGTCCGCCGTTCGGGGAGCGGGCCGGCGTCTTGCGCCGACCCGTTAGCAGTTAAAAGACGACAGAGAATCCGCCATCGGCCAGCGCCTTGCGGCGCGCGGCGTCCCAAGCCTCTTCCCAATTATCAGGAGCTTCGGCTTTCAGGGCGTCCCAGGCTGCGGACAGGGCTTCCTGACGTGCAATCAGACTGTCGTTATGCGCCTGATCTGCGTCGGACCACAGGCCCTGTTCCTTGAAGTAACGGATGGCACCTTCGTGGTACGGCACAACCCATTGCATATTCTGCTTGTCGATGGACCAACCGCCAATGCCAGGCGCATTACCGTCGTACTGGGGGAACAGATCCACCATGGCCTTGGTCATGTTGTAGACTAGGTCAGCGTCAGTCGTATCAATCGCTGTCAGCACCGGGTAGGCGTAACCAGCCCCTTGATAACCATCCGTGCCATCAATCGTCGCGCCCACTTTGGCCTTGTTCAATTGGAAGAACGGCGCGATATCCGTCATCGCCTTCACACCATCTGCGTTGTTCGGATCAATCGGTGGCCAGAACAACCCGCGTGGCCCAGAGGCGGCTTCGTACGCTTTGCCCGAGTTGGTGGAAGCGAACGCCGCGTCCACTTGGCCTTCGATCAGCCCCGTCCAGCTTGCGCCGAAACCGCCGAATTCCACGCGTTCCACGTCATCCCAAGTCAACCCGCCATAGGCAAGGTAAGCCCCGGTGTTCACATTCAGCGCGGGCGCACCCACAATGTAGGCAACGCGCTTACCTTTGAGGTCGGCATAGGTTTCGATCCCCAGATCACCCGCAACGCCGACAGCGAGGTTGATCGCCCCACCATTGTTTGCCATCAAAACGCGGATTGGCTGTGGCCCCCAGTTTTCGGCCCCGAAATCGAAAACGCCTTCTTGCGCCATGAAACTGCCGCCCACGCCAGTGGCGGAAAACTGCACACGGCCCTGACGCAGTGGTTCAGTTCTGGAAATGTCGTTCTTACCCGGCAAGACGCGAAGATTGACGCCTGCTGCGTCTTGAAGTGCGGCACCGATGGCAACGGATTGGTTGTATCCCGCCGAACCCGTTCCGTAAGCCGTCCAAGACAATTGCTTCGGTAAATCAATGCCTTCCGCAAGAACCGCTCCTGTCGATATCGTCAAAGCGGCAAATGCCGCAGTCAAGTGCTTCATGGTATCCTCCCTGATGTGCCAGATGTCTCGGCAAGTTAGCCCGTTGTGTCTGACCGCCCAAAATCGGGCGCAAAAAGTGAAACAGAGTTTCGCTCTACGGAATATGATAGGGACGGCGCGATTGCTGAGTCAATGTCCTGTTGTTGCGCGCAACTTCGAACCGAGATTCAGAAAGTGTTCATAGAACCCTGCTACGTTGACGTTGGTAGGATGTTTGCGACTGCAATCATTTGGGTGAGTGTTAACGTGGTGTCGGGTGAAAAATGAACAGTTTCGAAACTTAGATCATCAATCAGAATCGCTGAGGCGAAATGTGAACGAGCAACGTGAACCGTTGCTCCCTGTGAACGTGGTACATGCAAACGCCACGTGGAAGCTGACTTCTGGTTGATGAGTGATGCAGTTATTTGATGTAAAATTCTTCGGCGCGCTGGCCGGAGCAGGGACAGCCCTTTGCGCACTTCTGTCCGCCGCAATTTTGTTTCAGTTAGGGGTCAATCTATGGATCTCAGCCATCGTCACACTTGCCCTCGGGGCTTTGTCCGGCAAATGTTTGGCCAGATCTGTGAAGCATATCGCCACCGAACAGACGCAACGGGCATTGTCTGACAAGTCAAGGAACCTGTCTGAACTTACAGAATTGTTGCAAGCGCATCTCGATCTAACATCTCAAACGATCGAGCTGCCTGTTGAACGGCTGATTGACGATCTACAAGGTCTGCAAGACTCGGTCGCGGAACTGAACCCACACGTGACAGAGCACTGTAAGTTGCAGCCCCTGATCCGGCAGATTTCCAACATGCAGGTGAATATGCAGTTTCAGGATACCGTGTCGCAACAGATGAACGTTGTGCGAACAGGGTTGAAAGCCCTCGAATTGGGTCAAATTCCAGCTGAGACCACATGCCCGAAATATTGGAAAGAGGCCGTCATCCGCAAACTGGAAGCAGAATATGTCATGCAAGATCAATGGGATTTGCATAACCGCCATTTCGGGCGCGAAGTTCCACAGCCGACCAAGGATGATGGAAACGATGACGCGATGGTCATGTTTTGATACATGTTTTCAGCTTGCAAAGCAGGCGCGCTTTCCTTAGCAAGCCGTCCTCTTTCAGGGACCCTAAACTGCCAGTTTTGTAACCATCCGCGCCACCGCGCAGGTAATGTCCCGCGCATAATCCGTGTCGATCACCTGATCTCCATGTCTGTGGTAGTTCGGGTTGGGATCGGAACTGGGTTCTGACGCGAGATTGGCAAAGAAGTCTTCGCTCGTGAGGATCGCACCCCAGCCTTGCTGATGAAACGCCGCATGATCTGACCGGTTGATCCCACCATCATAAACATCCCGATCTGGTGCCCCATTCCAACTTGTGCCGCGGTAGATTTGAGCTGGCGCCAACGTACCGTATTCCGCCGCCGCATCTGCCAGTTTAGTCGCCAGTGGATCGCTCAGATCGCGAATGGCCGGATCGGTATAGCCCGCATGGATTTCGAACAACCGGTTTTCATCGGAATTGTAGCCCATCATGTCGGCGCAAACGACGCCTTTGATCGGCGCCCCCATCGCCTTGAGATGCGCCGCATACGCCTTTGAGCCAATCAGCCCGGATTCTTCTGCATTGAAGAAGCAGAACCGGATCGTATGCGTCAGCTTGCCTTTGTACCGCGCAAACCAGCGCGCCATCGACAACACCGCCGCGAGACCAGACCCATTGTCATCACGCCCCGGAGCCGCAGACGTCGGCGCGTCATAGCCGCTATCAAACCCGGCAGTGCTGTCCAAATGCGCACCCACAATGATCAGCTTGGAACCGAATCCCGGGATCGGGCATTTGGTCTTCCACCAAGGATACCAAGGGCGCAGCTTCAAGACGCGCTCGATCTCGTGTCGCACGACACGCAAAGGCAGGTCTGCCAGCGCATCGGAGTCAAAGCCGGCTTCGGGCATAAGCTCGGACAGGTCAGACAGAACACGACGCAAAGGACGACGCGAAACAGGTTCACGCAGGATTTTGCGCACTTGTTTCAGCACTTTGGGCTTGATGCGTATCGTACCAAGCCCCGGCAGATCCGCGATGATGTTGGAATGGGTCGCACCCGCATGGGTGAAATTGTGCCGTGTCGGGCAATACCCCATTGCGGCCAAGTCGCGTATCAATTGTGCCTCGACCCGCTTGTTATCGGGATGCGCAGAATGGCGTGACACAATAGGACCTGCGCTGTCGAGAGCCGTTACCCCGGTGTAGCGATCCAGATCAGACACGTAACTCGCGGTCACTTGCGAACAGCGCGGCTTGATCAGCAGGATCGCTTTGCGCACCGCTGGGCTGAGGCGCACCGCTTCCAAAATATCCGGCAGATGGCCCACTTCGCGAGACGCAAAGTCCACGGCAACTCCTGCGGTTGGTTGCAACAGACCCGGATCGGGGGAGAGAAACTCGTTATGCCCATGCGCGCCATGCACGTGGAATGCGTCCTCAGCCTCTTCGGGTGTCATGGAGATCAGGATTTGCCCCGGTTCCGCAAACAGGACTTTGCGAGACTTCAGTGCCTCGGCCAGTTCTGATGGGTCGCCTTCGGTTCGCGCCCAGAACAGATCCTCGCGCAGGGGATCATATGCCAGCGGTTGCGCGCCCAGACCGGCCAGAACCGCATCGATCAGTCGTCGCGGGGAGACAAGCGCGATCATCGCCCACTCTGTTGCCCCGATTTGTGGGACGGGCTGGAACCACATGGGTACAACCTCCCCGGTACGGGCCAACCGTTCCAGCCCTTCACGAGGACCGGTCAGGCGCACGGGACGCGGGCGCGCGCCCTTGGCCATCATCGGCAGAAGAGCAGGATGCGGAACCGGGACCATTCCAGCCGCAGCGGCTTCACCGCGCAACTTGCGATCAGCGGCGACAAGCGCGGTATCCGAAGACCCGTTCGGCAACGCTCCCAATGATATGCCCGCGCCATAGTGAAGCGGCGGCAAACCCACGACATTCAAGCCATCCGGGGCGGCAAAGTCACTGAGATCGCTGGTGAACCCGTCACCTTCAGCCCCAGGGATTGCGATGGTGATATCCAAGCCACTGAACCCGTCGCCTTTCGCGAGGGTTTCCAGTTCGGGTGTCAGATCAAAACCAATGGGCCGGTCTTCTTCATCAAGCCGAAGCGCGCCGGAGTTCTGGTCGAGGATCACAACCGCTTTGCGAAGTCTTGTCATGACAGCCTCCCTCAGTCTGTTTCCGCGCCGTAACGCAACCGCACAAGGCGTGAGCCGCACCAACTGCGGGTGATAATGAACATCCGGTCAAATTGATCTTCGGCGAGTTCACCCAAACCCGGGACGCCCAGCGCGCCTGCAATGTCGTCCACAGTGTTGGAATGCCCGACCACCAGAACAGAACGCCCCGCATGGTTTTGGCGGATTCCATTGGCGACTTCGTCTCCGTCAATGGCGTTGTATTGTGTGAGCGCCACTCCGGCTTGCGTGGCCGCCGGCTGCCCCGTCTGGCGGGAGCGATTGGTGTCCGTCACAAACACGCCAGAGATATTTTCGTGCTGCAGCATATGCGCCAGAAGGTTTGCGCGCGCGTGACCGGCGGAGTTCAAAACTGGGTTTGATCCGCCTCCCTTTTCTGCGTGCCGCACTATGAAGACTGTCGAAGTCCATAGACGATACCGATACCGGCGCAGGATGGTCGCTGTGGGCAGGATTTTGTGAACGCGGTGCACCTTACGGCGCAGGATGGGCGTAAATTCATTGGCCATCGGAAGATTCCTTGAATATCGAAAAAAGCCGGCCCGTGAATATCGGGCCGGCCACTGGGTCAGATATGCTTATTCGTCGTCATCATCCCAGAAGTCGTCATCGTCGAACGCGTCGTCGTCGAAGCCATCGTCGTCCATGTCGAATTCCAACCGGATCGTGCGGATGCGTCCCGACGTTCGCGGGAACTTCACCTGACGCTGGCGCAGGATCTTGAGGATTTCCTCAATGGTCGGGCGACGAGTCAGGATCGGAGGATCCTTGGGCTTATCTTCGCGCTCATCCTGCTTATCGAAGGTCAGCTTGTAGGTCATCCCACCAGAGACTTCGCCGTCCAGCATAGTGGTCACGACGATTTCATCATCGCCTTCCGCCATTGCCTTGCGCGCCATCTCGGGATCGAACTCCTCGCCCGGTTCAATCGCCAGCACCAGTTCGCGCCGATCCCGGGGGCCCATTTCGAACTTGCGCCCACCGGCAGATTTCACATGCAACTGCCAGCCCAGCTTGCGCAGGAAACGCGGCAACTGGATGTCGATATAAGCAACAACGGAGGTCTTGAACGGGTTGCGGACCCAGATGACGTGTTTTTGCAGGTACTTCACCAGCCATTTGAACGACGGCAGAACCGGGTTCACATTGCGTTGACCGATATTGTTGTCGAACGGCACAAGGCGGCTTTCTGGGATCGTTCCATTGATTGTGGTGTCGTTGCCCGGGTCTCCATCGGCATGCGCAATCGCCATCAGGCATTCATGACCCACTTGCGTTGGGACAAAGGCAAACGGGCCAATAATCGTGCTGCCGCCCGGAGCAATCGGCCCCGACGCAGGCAAGGTCGCGGTCGCCATCGGTGTCCAGTCATCTGGGAAGGCCAAGCCCGTGCCCGGCAGCGCGTGATACGCATCCACCCGCACATCCTGAGCTGTTTGCAGCCCGCGGTTCTTGACGCGCACATACATATAGTTGGTCTGGTTCACGACCGGCTGCTGATGCGCGCTCCCGCCATCAGCAGAGCGACGCACCCACATGTCCTGACAGTTCCAGTGATTGCGCTGGTATTCGTATTCACCGCCTCGACCATCATCGATATAGACATCGACGTCGGGTGGGTTGCCTTCTGCCGTGACGTTGCCCGGTGTACCCGGAGCCGCCAGAGGCTGGAACAGCCCCTGTTTCTCGAACGCCCAGCGCACGACCTTGTGCAGCGCGCCTCCGGGAATGCCCTGGAAGCTGGCCGTTGTCTTGTCGGCGGTCTCCAGGTTTCCTTCGTAGATCTCCGGAAACGGCGTGGTCGAGTTAAGCAGACCAATCCCTTTGAAGATCAGATAGGCCGTTGTGTCCGCCGCACGACGTTGGGTTGGCAAATGCGTCGCGTCCCCCCCGATGGAGCGATAGAGCCGGAAGAGAGTGGTCGAAAGCACCTGCTCCCCACCGTATTGGGTGTTGTAGTTTGACCCGAACCAACCCCAACCAGCCGCAACGGCGCGGTCATGCCGACGCGACAGACCCGGAACAGCCGCCTGCACCCATGGGAAGGTGTTGAAGCGATCAGCAGCATTGGAGCCCGGATCGTTCAAGATCGCCGCGAGCGCATCCCCAGCGGAGTGCGCAAAGCCGAAATTCGGACTGTTCACATGGTCCCAAAGCAGCGCGTGGCCGAACTCGTGCCAAGCCACTCGATTTGAGGTCGCAATGCCGGGATTGTCCCCGGTGATGATTTTGCCAAACCGCAGTTCGAGCAAGCCATTACCAGATGCGTTGCCGGGGGCTTGCGCGTTCACCGCGTCTCCCAATGCCCGCGCATCGACGGGAACCGGGAAAGACGTTCCGTTAAAGTAAGACGGCACATTGAAGCCAAGTTCTTCCATCTTACGGAACAGACGGTCGCAATGGTAATACGCGTTGACGGCGGTGAAGTGCTCCGTCTTGGCATTGAAGTTGAACGCACTTCCGGGGCCGGGCGCGACCGGAGGCGCTTGAACCGGGTTTTGCCGTTCGGTGACTTGCACGTAGTTTCCAAGCAATTGCTGCGGAATGCCGGGCACCAGCCCGTCCAGTGTGCGAGACGATCGGAACGGGTTCAAAGCTGCATTTGACGAAGCTGCAGACACACCCGCCCCACTTTGGGTTTGAGGGTCACGTGCGAACACCATGCCAGTCGCGCAAGCTACCAGTGCTCGGATATAAAGCACGTCGCCAGATTTCGGCTCCACCAGAGCGCGCCAGTTTACTTCGGGCTGATCCTTGGCCATTCCGGCCTGAAACAGGACCTCATCCACGATGTAGTGCTGGCCTTTCTTCAAGTCCTTGTTCTTGGGCTTGGGCAGGTGCGGTATGCTAACGCCATCTCCACCCACGCAGCCCTCATGATCGTGCGACTCTTCGCGCTCTTCCGGCTCATACCGGTAGACGACCTGACGCGGGATGTGACCGTTGCCCATATCCGGCAGTGTGATACCGATCAGTTTTTTGAGTGCGGCGTTGGACAGCTTTCGCACATCCTCTGACATATCCCGGGCTTCGGGGTTCTCGATCACGACGTTGCTGTGCATTGAGCTTTGCATGCTGTGTGGCGTCAGGCTTTCGCCGTCCATCTGCATACCCAGCGTTGCGCCAAAGACTTCCAGCCCCATCACTTGCTGCTGGTAGACAACAACCTTGGTACCGGCGATGTCTTTTTCAGATTTGAATGTCATCACCGGCTGCGGAGAGGCGCTTTCCAGTCCGGCGCTTGGCTGATCGCTTTCCAGCGTTGTTCCGGCGAGACCCATCTCTCCCCGCATGCCGCGCAGGTAGTGATCGGCGACCTGCTGAGGTGTCGCAAGCGCGCCAGCACTTTCAAAACTAGGGGGCGTCGGGTCCTGCATAAAGACGACTTCGCCATATTCATTTTTGATTACCGTGCCCGCCATGCCGGGACTCCTTTGTTGTAAATTGCTTTCAGAATCGATCCCGTCACCGCCTGAAATTGGCGCTCAAAAACGGGTACAGAATGTCATAATCAGTACTCAAATCGCGCAACCAACGTACACGCATAGGTCGATTCGCTCAACGTGAGGTAGGTTCCGGTATTCCATACCTTTGGCGGGAATCTGGTTCGTTTCCTTTGACGCATGCCATGTGCCTGCGTAGGCTGCATGCATTGTTAAACGACTGATTTCTTGAACAAGACCCCATTTAAGATGTTGAAATTATTTAAGTATTGAGAGGATTTTGGCATGGCAGACTTGTTTGGATTGCCACTTCTAAAACAGATTATGCGTGCCAGCGGCCCAGATGAACGATCTGTATTCGCCCCCGAACGCATGCGTTTTGCACTAGAGCATACCAGCGACGGACAGAGCGTTGACGACATCCAAGAGACACTGCGGAGCACGTTGATCCACCTGCTGGAAAGCGAGAATTTCACACTGGAACCAGTGTTCGAAGATCAGGTCGGAGAAGACAGCTACTTCTTTCTGTTTTCACCGAATGGCGTGGACCGGACACTGCCGGACACACTGCTGTATTCCATCACAAGTGACATGCGTGTTCAGCTTGAGCTGATCTCTTGCGAACCTGACACGGGTGCTCCGGTTTATCCGGTTCCTGAACGCGGGCGCGCACCAACACCCGAAGGGGCGATTGTCGAAGCGTTTTGTCTTGTCGATGGAACGCCTCCAGAGCCTAAGGACTGGGCCATTCACACTGTGAACGTTCCGGGCGCATGGTCCCTCGCGCCGGGTCGCGGTGATGGCGTGATAATTGCGCAACCTGACACCGGCATCGCCGCACATAACGAACTGAGCGGCATCAATTTCGACTTTTCGCGCACGCTTAACCTAATCGAAGGCGGAACAGACCCCACGGACCCTTTGACCTCAAAGATGTCGAACCCGGGTCATGGAACAGCAACGGTCAGTGTACTTGCGTCGCCTGATGTGGCGGGCGCAATTTCCGGCGTGGCACCGGGGGCCAGTGTCGTGCCAATCCGTTGTATCAACGATGTAAAGGTCACCGATCCATTGCCTGTTGCGCGCGCCATTGACCACGCGGTGAGTGTGGGCGCGAACGTCATCACAATGAGCCTTGGTGGCTTTGGGTCCAGGGCGCTACGGCGGGCCATAAAGAAAGCTGTTAAGGCTGATGTAATTGTACTTTCGGCTGCCGGAAACTGCATTGGCCCGGTCGTTTGGCCTGCGCGGTACCGGGAGGTCATCGCAGTTGGCGGAACAAATGTGCATAACCGCAAATGGAAGGGCAGCTGCTCGGGGGATGCGGTTGATATCTCCGCCCCGGCCGAACACGTCTGGAAAGCCCAAAGAGACGAAGACGTCGATATTTTGAACGGTATCCAAGCCGGACAAGGTACGTCTTATGCTGTTGCGATATGTGCCGGGATCGCCGCCTTGTGGCTGGAAAAGAACGGAATAGCGGCGGTCAAAGCCGAAGCTTTGCAACGCGGAATATCCATGACCGACCTGTTTCGCCAAGCCGCCCGCCAGACTGCTCACCGCCCAGCCGATTTCCCAAACGGCATGGGCGCGGGTGTGATCGACGCGGACGCGCTGCTGGCCTTGTCGATCAACGATATTTCCAGCGCAGTTACTGAAAGTGCCCTTGTTGCGTCTGCTGATCTTTCGGACGGGATTGAGGATGCATTGACCGAGGTTCTTGGCCCCGGAACTTCTGACCCTGGATTCGACTGGGCGGCGCACGGGTCTGAAATTGCGTCTTTGCTTTTCGCCGACGTCCGCGCCGGACGCAGCCAAAACGGGGATGCTCATGAGGCCCGCGCATTCCGCGACACAACTGAACGACTGCAAAACGCAGCAACCGCCTCCAAGGACACACGCATTGCCGATTTGAGCATTCGAACGCTGCCCTCTGCCCCGGCGATCATGGTGCCGTCTATGGTCTCAAAAGAACGGCTTGCACGGTTATTGGCAGGGTTTGGCGCATCGTCCCAGCCGGGTCTGTCACCGGAATCCGCTGGCGCGGTCACCCCAGAACAAGGTCAAGCTGCGTTGAACCAAGACGGACAGAAGCGCGCGCTGGAGCAGTTCAAAGAAAAAGTACAGTCGTCGCAGCATCCGCAAGCGCAGGAGACGCTCACCACCGTGCAACGCGATCTGGCGGACCTAAGCCAAAAGGGCCTAGATGCGCCGCTCAACGACATGTCGACCTTCCAACTGGAAGCTCTGGTGTCGCTGACCGAACGCCCAGCCTTGCCTGTCACAACACGGCAAACATTGGATGGGGTTAATATTCAAACCGTTGATGAGAATGACCCACAACTCGGGCGTTTCGCCGGGCTTGTCGCACTGGCGCTGCCTGATCTGGAAGAACGCGCGCTCAGTTCTGTTGGGCGCATTGATGGAGATGGCATCCACCTCGGGACAGGTTGGGTCATCGGAGACGGACTGGTCATGACCAACCGCCACGTGCTGGAAGAATTTGCAGCCCCGATACCACGGTTGGAAAACCCCGACAGTTGGCAAATCTTCCGCGACACGGTAATAAATTTTTCCCCTGCAGCCAACAAGCCAGAGCAAAGCTTCCGCATCACCGATGTTGCTTTTGCCGGTGCGCAACCGATCCGTGCCTTTCCGATCAATTTCGATAAACTCGACCTCGCGCTTTTGGTTGTGGACACTGAGAATGACGCGGGATCCCCCCTGCCCCCGGCAGTCGCGCGCGGCATGGGCGGGCTGAGCCCAAACAAGGAACTGTTCACAGTCGGATATCCCGCGCCGCCGTTTTACATCCCACGAGATGAACACGGTCAGTTACGCCGCGACGTGATTGACCGGTTGCGCGAAATCTTTGGTCTTGAGTACCGGCAAAAGTACTTCAGCCCCGGTCTTGTCATGGATCAAGGCACGTCTTGGGTATTTGACCATGATTCAACGACGCTCGGCGGAAACTCAGGCTCGTTGATAGGGTCATTGTCAGGAGGCATCGCGGCCATGGGTCTGCATTTTGCCGGCGATTGGCTGCGCGCCAACCATGCCCATGACCTGAACGCGGTTATTTCTGCCGAACCTGATTTGGCTGCTTTGGTGTCCTGACATGTCCGGCTCCGGTGAAACTGCACAGACTCCCGCGTTTTCTGACAAAGAGATCGCTGTTCTGGCAGCACATCTGAACGCCAGTCGCCCCGCGCTGTCACGCACCTATGCAGAGGTGGTCCGGATGACGGGCGGGCGGCTCACGGATTTCAAGATCCTCGCTTTGGGTATGCAAGACACCAAGGATGCCTTCCGTGCGGCCTTGGCCGAGACTATGACCGTCCACGCCGATCGCAGCTTTCTTGGGGAGCTCGCCAACCAAAAGCTCATTGATCTGGACGCAGCCATGTCAAAGATCGCGTCTCTGCGCGATACCGGTGATCGCTCCGACATGCTGCTTTGGTTGCAGGATTCATCTGGTGCGCAAATTGTGCCGGAAGCATGGGATGCAACGATTGCGCGCACGCTCGACATGGCCAAAGTCATGGATGCCGTGCATCGCGCCGCGCGCCGGGTCTGCATGGTCAAGGCGGGCGATACAAAACAGGGCACCGGTTTTCTTATCGGTCCGCACACGGTTTTGACAAATTGGCACGTGGTTGCCGCCCTGATTGATCCTGCGACTGGTTCGGCGCGTGACGGCAGTGCCAATGATCTGTCGTTTCACTTTGAAAACCTCCGCGATGACAGGCAGTCCCATATCCATGATGCAGTTGCGGACTGGCTTGTGGATTTCAGCCCCTTGGACCTCGTGAACGCGGCGCTTGTGGATGCAGCACTTGATATGACCGCGCTGCGCCCGCACGCCCTTGATTATTGCGCCATTCGGGTGGCCGGAGCACCGGGACGCGAACGCGGATGGTATGATCTGACCCGCACCGGATCGTTGGATCGCGAGACGGACCACACACTTGTGTTCCAGCACCCCAAGAACTTTCCGCAACGGCTGGGCATCGCAACAGGTGCAAAGCCTGATCCCAATGACAATGACTTTATTCTTCACAACGCTTGGACAGACGGCGGGTCCTCGGGTGCTTTGTGTATGAACCATCAATTCAAACCACTTGCGCTACATCACGCCGGGGTCACTGGCGATGATGGGGTATTCCGGTACAACCGTGCGGTGCGCTTGTCTGCCATTCATGCCGCGAACCCTCAACTGGGTGCGGCTGATGCCCGTTTTGATCGCATCAGTCAGGTCAATGTACCCGCTGAGGATGGCCGCGTGCGCGTGATCATCGGGCGCGGCGAAACTCAGGACAAGATACAGGAGATGATGCACACCCCGGATCGTCCGCTGCTGTACGTTCAGGGCGAAGAACGGTCTGGCAAGAGCTTTACCAAATATCTGATCCGTGACTGCATCCCTTTTGATCGACGAAATGTTGTGATCCTGTCCGCTGCTGAACTGCCCGCAGACCCGCGCGAGCTGGCAAAACTGATCCTGAAACGCGCTGGCATTCCGAATGATGCGATATCAGCGTTGCCGCCGCCGGACACTGCGAATGGCACCGATAACGCATGGATCCAGAACCGATTGTTACCGGCCATTCGGACAGCTCTTACCAGCCATATGCGTGTCGATCCGGACAATCCCGGCGTTCTTTGGCTCATCATTGATGAGTTGGAATTCATGCCCGTTCCTCAAACCGCAGCGCGCGAATTGCTGGATCGCATCTATGCGGATGCAGACACGATGCAGGTCCTGCGGATCGTGTTGATCGGCTTGAACGCCCCGTTGCAAGGCGTTGATCCGCGCCTCACAGACACGCTGATTTTGGATGATCCAGAAGACATCACGGACGACACCGTCGAAGCCTGCCTTGGTGCGTTGATGCAAACCCGTGATGTCGCAGCGGCTCCGGGTGAGCTAAAACGGCAAGCCCAGTTGGCGACTGGCATGGCCAAGTTTCTGCGTAAAACGGAAGGTAACAAGAACGATTTGGAGCGCACGTCGGATGTGCTTGCATCTGTTTGGCTGAAAACCGCGAGGAAGTGGCAATGACAGATGATCTTCTGCGCGCCGCATTACTTGGAGTGTTTGATCCAAAATCCCTGATCGACACGGATGCACCCGATGGGCAAGACCGGCTCAAGGCACTCGCAACTCAGTCCATCGAACAGGATATGAACGGGCGCTGGTATTGGACGTTGAAGCCAGAAGCGCGCTTGGCCGGATTGTCCCGGCTGGCTCCGGCGGGCAAGGCTCGACAAGCGCAGATATCCGGTCTGCCAACCCTTTTGCCTAAAGACGATTTAGGCAAAGCACTTGCGTCTTTGCTAGCGGACAAACCAGACAAGAACACTGCGCAGTTCATCGCACGTGCACAAAAAGGCGGGCGCTGGACGTTCAAAGACAGCGCGCAGGACCCCAATGTCTTGGGGCAAGCTTTGAAGCTTTTGCTGGAAGCAGGCGTGACTTTGGCAGATTGGGCCGCTGACCCCAAAACGGCCCGCGCGCTCAGCCGTGCGGTTGTTCTCGATCGACGTGCTCATGCTGCGCACATTCTTCTTCCCACGCCTTTTCGGGGGCGCGGGCGTGAGATGCGGGTGCTGGAAAACTACATTCGCAACGGTCGCGCAGTCGACAAAGCCGCAAACCCCGTGCTGGAATCGCTTGATCCGGAGCCCGCAAACAAGGCGATCACAGCGATTGCGGTGACCGGGTTGGGAGGCTCTGGAAAGTCCGCGCTTGTTGAAGCGTTAAGCCGAAAAATCGAAAAGGACGGCAAGGTCAGTTTTCTTGAGTTCGATCTGGATCAGACCTCATTGCGTTCGGGCGAGCGTGTGGCGTTGACGATGGAACTGACCCGGCAAATTGGCCTTTTGCATCCCACGCTGGACCAACCCCTATCCGCGATCCGGCGCCAATTGCGCACGCGCCTTAGCCACATCACGGGCAGCTCCGGAGCGTTGGAAACATCTTCAACAGCCGTGATTTCAGCAATTGGCGAACTGGGCGACGCCCTCAAATCCGCAAAGCTGCAATCGCATGGCTTTGCGCTCGTTTTTGATACATTCGAACAAGCTCTGGTGGCGGGTGAAGACCGGGTGCGGTTAATTGCGGATTGGTTGACTCTTCTCCGAGACATGGCCGGGATGAAAAAGCTGCGCGTGATCCTGTCCGGTCGTGAAGCTGATCTGGTGGCAAAATTCGACACGCCGAACTTGAACGTGGTTGGACGCATTGAACTTGGCGATCTGGGCACAAATGCGGGCCGCGCCAAACTGCGCGACATGTTCCGGCGATTTGGGATCAAGCATCTCAAATATGTGCCCGATCTGATCGCGACCTATGGGTCAAACCCGCTTGTTATTGAAATTATAGCCAATTTCTGTCGCGACCGGAATGCGACCGACATCCGCAAACTGGCCAAAGGCAATAATGATCTCAAAGGAAAACTGACGGCGGACCAGGTCCAGCGCTTTCTCTACACCCGCACGCTAGAGCGGATCAAAGACGAAGACCTCCGCCCGCTTGCCAGCCCCGGCCTGATCCTGCGCCGCATCAACTCTGAGGTTATCGAAGGCATTCTGGCCGAAGCTTGCGGGTTTGAAACACCGTTGCCAGCGGGCAAGGCCGAAGACCTGTATGACCGACTGTCCAAGCAAGTCTGGCTGGTCCGCGAGGCGTTGGATGGTATGGGGCTCGAACACATCCCGGACCTGCGTCGCGTGATGTTACCGCAAATCCTGTCACTGTCTGAAGCGGGCCCTGTTTTGAACGCAGCGGTCACGTGGTTCCGGTTGCGATCCGACGAAGCCGGACATGAAGACGATGAGCTTGAGGCTCTCTACTACGCTGTGCTGAGAGAGCCGGATTACTTCGACTACGTGGACCGCGACCAGCTGTTGCGACTGTCAGATTATCTGGGGATGTCCGCTGCCGACCTGCAACCCAAGGCGCAGGCGCAATTGCGTGAAGCAACTGGCGCGATCCTTAAAAAGGAAGAGATCAGGTTGCTGAGTGGGGATAGCCGCACACGTGCTGCAACCAAGCGCAGTTCCCTGCAGGTTTCGGAAGGTCTGGAACGCAGCGTGGGTGAGGAAGCCTTGCTCGATGACGAAACTGCCGAAGGCGGCGGCTGGGTTCAGTCGCTCTTCGCGAATGGCGAATTTGGCGAGCTGCGCGCTCGCTCGAAGAGCATTTTTGTTTCTTTTTTCCCTGATGCGTTCAACGAACTTGCTCAACCTAATTTTTTGGATGTGGAGCATCCTGCGTGGCTGTCGTCGATCTGCGTTTTGACTGGCTCGCCCCAAGGCAGTCAGAAGCTGACAGACACGATTGAGCAATGGTGGAAAGATCCCGGAAACACAAAGAGCCTTGAAGAACTGATTGCGCGCGCAGCGACTGGCCGGTTCTGGGACGTTGACGCGATCCTTCACACAATTATTGCGATGTTCCACAAACCGATCTGGACCGAATTTGTGCATAGAATGTCCGAATTTGAAACGTTCGGGCACTCAATGTCCGGTATGATTTCGGATCCACCCGAATGGCGCCGGTCGTCCTTGCAAGCCGCGTTCATTCCGGACGGGAAGCCGTTTGATCCAACCGTGCCGGTTGAATGGTCCGCGGTCCCCTTTCTGCACCGCGACGGAGCGCTCTGGCTTCTGGAGCAAACCGGATATCATGACGAAGGCGCGACGCCGCAGCGAAAGGACGATCACGCCGAATTAGAGCAGATCATCAACGGAGGCGCCGTGCCTCTGAAACAATTGCAAGAGGTCATGCTTCGACCCCGGTTGCATAACTTTGATGTGGACCCGTCGGAATTGTCTGACGCAGCGTTTGACGCTTTAATCCCGGGAATGCTGCCAGAGTTTCGCGCGCCGATCCGCCTGATCCTCGAAGAGGTCGGCGCAGATCCTCGCGTTGAACGCGCGCTGCTAGATGTAACACAGCACCTGCCATGGTGGCCGTCCGAGCTTGCTCCAAGGCTGCTGTCCAAAGGTCTGTTTGGGCCGACGCTGATTGGCGCTTTGATCGATATTTTGGACCACGCCAGCATGTTACCCCTCTTCGCACGGAGCCTGTCTGAGCGTCTGTCGGATCATAAAAAGACCCAGGACATTGCCGATCTGATCGATGCATTTTGTCTGCAAGCACGAAAGGCCGCGCGGCGTTAATCGCCTCAGCCTGAAATTGCGGAGACGCACCGGTCACTTGCCATACAGCGGTCGCTATGCAACTTTTGCGATACCTGCAGTGCGGGAATCTCGCGCACTGCCCTGTAAGCTATAAACAAAATGATAAAATTTTCGGGGAGAAATCAAATGAACAAACATATGATTGGAGCCATGACGGCTGGCATGCTCGCGACGTCGCCAATGGCCCTTAGCGCGCAAACCGAAGTGCAGTTCTGGCACGCCTTTACCGGACGTCTAGGAGAACTGGTGGCCGCACAAGTTGAAGGCTTCAACGCCTCGCAAAGCGACTACAAAGTCGTGGCAAGCCACAAAGGCAACTATTCCGAAACCCTGAATTCCGGCATCGCGGCATTCCGTGCCGGCGAACAGCCTCACATCCTGATGGTGTTCGAGGTCGGCACAGCCACCATGATGTCAGCCAAAGGCGCGATCAAGCCCGTCTATGAAGTCATGGGCGAAAGCGGCGCAAGCTTTGATCCCGACGCGTATATCGGCGCGGTCAAAGGATACTATACAACGCAAGACGGAGACATGCTGTCCTTGCCGTTCAACTCCTCGACCCCTGTCTTGTGGGTGAACCGAGACGCGTTTGAAGCCGCCGGAGTTGATCCGGACACAGACCTGTCCACATGGCAAAAAGTGGGTGAGACACTGGATGCGCTGAAAGCAGGTGGGTCTGCATGCCCTCTGGTCACCGCATGGCAAAGCTGGATCCATCTGGAGAACTTCTCGGCCTATCACAACGTGCCATTTGCAACGAAAGACAATGGTTTTGCCGGGACAGATACGGAACTGTCGCTGAATGGCGAAGCGCAGGTCGCGCATATCTCGGCCATGGGGCAGTGGGCCAAGGAT
>CAZDXI010000003.1:0-7586 GCA_964509095.1 uncultured Rhodobacterales bacterium | reverse complement strand
GACGTCGCAACGAGGGTGGCGCGAACTTCCGGGGTGGTGAATGTGCGCTCTTTACCGAAAGTTCCGCCGGGTATGCAGGCATCAAAGCCGAAGCTGAGTTCGACTTCGAAGTGCGTCCCTTGCCCTATTGGGACGGTGTCGGCTCTGGCCCGCAAAACACCATTATCGGTGGTGCATCTCTTTGGGTGATGGAAGGCCATGAAGCGGACGAATACAAAGGCGTAGGCGAGTTCCTGTCCTTCCTGTCCTCCACACCGATCCAAGCACAATGGCACCAGGACACAGGCTATCTGCCGATCACGGCTGCTGCTGGTGACGCCACAAAGGCTGCCGGGTTCTACGACGAAAACCCGGGCACCGACATTGCTGTGATGCAAATGACGGCCAACCAACCGACTGCCAACTCAAAAGGCCTGCGTCTGGGGTCCTTCGATCAGATCCGCGGGATCATTGATGAGGAACTGGAAGCTGTCTGGTCTGGCGACAAGTCCGCTCAAGAGGCTCTCGACAGCGCGAAGGCGCGTGGCGACGCACTGCTGCGCCGCTTTGAACAAGCCAGCCGCTAAGCAGACATTCGTACGGGGCGGCTCTGGTCGCCCCGTACGTGACAGCGCGCCATGGAAAAGAAAGTTACGTTCAAAGGCTGGCTTCTGCCGCTTTTGCTGATTGCCCCGCAGGTGTTTATCTCTGCGGTCTTCTTTTTCTATCCCGCAGGGCAAGCGGTTTGGCAGTCGTTGTTCATTCCCGATCCTTTCGGGTTGTCCATGCAATATGTGGGCCTCGGCAACTTCGAATTCTTGCTGAGCGATCCTTACTATCGCGCGTCCTTCTTAACGACCGCGATCTTCTCCATCCTTGTCACGCTGGTGTCTATGGTCCCGGCCTTGTTCCTAGCCGTGATTGCGGATCGGTTGGTGAAAGGCGCTGGCACGTATCGAACACTGCTCATCTGGCCCTATGCAGTGGCCCCTGCGGTCGCTGGGGTGTTGTGGCTGTTCATGTTCAACACCCGCGTCGGCGTTGTGTCATGGTATCTGGGCCAGTTGGGTTATGACTGGAACCATGTTCTGAATGACGCAGAGGCGATGGGCCTCGTGGTGGTCGCTTCGGCTTGGGGGCGGATCAGCTATAACTTCCTGTTCTTCTTTGCGGCACTTCAGGCAGTCCCGAAATCTGTGATCGAGGCCGCAGCTATCGATGGCGCGCGGTTCTGGCGGCGGTTCTTCACGATCGTGCTGCCATTGCTATCCCCCACCACATTCTTTTTGCTGGTGGTGAACATTGTTTATGCCTTCTTTGAGACCTTCGGGGTGATCCACACGATCACCTCCGGCGGACCGCAACAGGCAACGACAATCCTCGTCTATAAGGTCTATTCCGACGGCTTTGTGGGGCAGGATCTTGGATCATCCTCGGCTCAATCGGTGATCCTGCTGTTTGTCGTAGGTCTGCTGACAGTTCTGCAATTCAAATTCATCGAGAAACGGGTGCACTACTGATGGCGCGTGAGGTTCATGGCATGGTCGAAAAGCGTGGGCGCAGCCTCTGGCTGTCCCATGCGATCATGATTTTTGGCGTGTTCGTGGTGTTCTTTCCGATCTGGTTAGCGTTCGTGGCGTCCACCGTGACCAACGCAGAGATTATTCGCCCACCCATGCCGGTCTGGCCGGGCGATCAGTTTTTCATCAACTACAAGAACGCTCTGTTTGCGGGGATCAACGTACCCGTGGCGACGATGCTGTTCAATTCGCTGGTCATGGCCGTGGGTATCGCGGTTGGGAAGATTGTGATTTCCTTGCTGTCAGCCTTTGCCATCGTGTATTTCCGCTTCCCGTTCCGGAATACGTTCTTCTGGCTGATTTTCCTGACTTTGATGCTGCCAGTAGAAGTGCGGATCGTGCCCACGTTCGAGGTCGTCGCGGGCTTTGGGATGCTGAACAGCTATTCCGGGCTGATCTTCCCGTTGATCGCGTCGGCCACGGCGACGTTCCTGTTTCGGCAGTTCTTCCTAACGATACCGGACGAACTTGCTGAAGCTGCCCGCGTGGATGGCGCACGACCCATGCGGTTTTTCATCGACATCGTCATACCAATGAGCCGCACGAACATCGCGGCCCTGTTTGTGATCCTCTTCATCTATGGCTGGAACCAATACCTGTGGCCGCTGCTGATCACGACGGAGCCAGAAATGAACACCATCGTCATGGGCATCAAACAGATGTTCCCATCCGGTGATGACTTTGCGCATTGGCCAACGATCATGGCGACCTCGATTCTTGCGATGATCCCGCCCGTGATCGTGGTCATTTCGATGCAGAAGCTCTTTATCCGTGGCCTTGTGGACAGTGAGAAATAATGGCGACAGTCACCTTATCAGATGTGAAGAAAAGCTTTGGCCCCACGGATGTCATCCATGGCATTTCGGCTGATATTGCAGATGGCGAATTCATCGTGATTGTGGGGCCTTCCGGCTGCGGTAAATCCACGTTGCTGCGCATGGTGGCAGGATTGGAGACCGTCACCAGCGGCGACGTTCTCATCGAAGGCGAGCGCGCCAATGACAAAGAGCCAATGGATCGCGATATCGCCATGGTGTTCCAGAACTATGCACTTTATCCGCATATGTCAGTGCGCCAGAACATGGGTTACGGGTTGAAGATTGCGGGCCTTCCAAAGCCCGAAATCAACGCCAAGGTCGAAGAGGCTGCGCGCCTTTTGCAACTGGAACCTTTGTTGGACCGCAAGCCCAAGCAACTCTCTGGCGGACAGCGTCAGCGCGTCGCGATGGGACGGGCGATTGTGCGCGAACCGTCGGTCTTCCTGTTTGATGAACCCTTGTCCAACCTCGACGCCAAATTGCGCGTACAGATGCGCGTGGAGATCCGTGAGCTGCAAGCCAAGCTGGGTGTGACGTCCTTATATGTGACCCACGATCAGGTCGAAGCGATGACGATGGCTGACCGCATGATCGTGATGAATGCCGGTGTCGCCGAACAAATTGGGTCTCCACTGGAAGTCTACGAAACACCCCGCACACTATTTGCAGCGCAGTTCATCGGGTCACCCGCGATGAATGTTCTGGATGCGGAGGTGGCCGGCGGTCAGGTCACGCTTGGCGGGCTCACCCTTGGAAAAGTGGAGACACGCGATGGCCCGGTGAAGCTGGGACTGCGGCCAGAGCATATGCGGCAAGATGAAAGCGGCTTGATTGAGATGTCAGTACAACTGTCCGAGCCTTTGGGTGCGAACACCCTTTTGCATGGGAAACTGACCGCGACTGGGGATGATTTCACAGCAAGCCTGCCCGGTGTGCATCGAAGTGACGGCGGGGACGTGATCCGGTTGTCTATGTCACCAGACGAGATGCACTTTTTTGATCCCGAAACCGGCGGTCGCCTTTAGCCGTGGAGAGCCGCCACGGTCTTGAGGGTTGAAAAGCCATAAAGCGCCTCAAACCCTTTTTCGCGACCATGTCCTGACAGGCCGGTGCCACCAAAGGGGAGTTCGACGCCGCCTCCGGCTCCGTAGTTATTCACGAACACCTGCCCAGCCCGCAGCTGCTTAGCAAGACGCATTTGGCGTGCGCCGTCGCGCGTCCAGACAGATGCGACAAGGCCATAGTCGGTGCCGTTCGCGATCTGTACGGCCTCATCTTCATCGGTGAACGGGATCACCACCTGCACAGGCCCAAAGATTTCGTCCTGCGCCAGAACATGATCTGGCTTCACGCCGCTGAACAATGTGGGCGCGACATATGCCCCGCCTGCAGGCGCGTCGTCGACAATCGAACCGCGCGCGGCGACCTCTAGGTCGGACCCTTTGGACAGGAACCCTTCGACGATCTCTTTTTGACGAGCCGAGACAAGCGGCCCAACTTCCAGATCAGACATCGCAGGCCCTGCGCGCAAAGTGGCGTACCGACCTGCCATGGCGGAGACGACCTCGTTATATCGACTATGATGCACAAGAATGCGCGAAGACGCCGAACAGGTTTGCCCGGCATTCTGGATGCCTGCGTTCACAAGGAAAGGCAGGGCTGCGTCCAGATCCGCATCCTCAAACACAAGCTGGGGTGACTTTCCGCCCAGTTCCAATGTGACTGGAACCACGTTCTGCGCTGCCGCTGTCTGGATCAGTTTGCCCACCCCGACGGAGCCGGTGAAGGACATATGCTGCACACCAGTGTGGGCAGACAACGCAGCCCCTGCTTCGGCACCAAGTCCGGGAACGGTGTTCAAGGCCCCAGCAGGCAATCCGGCACGATGGGCGAGTTCTGTGAAGGCCAGTGCGGTCAGGCAAGCCTCTTCCGCGGGCTTCAAGACACAAGCGTTGCCCATCGCCAAAGCAGCCCCGACGGATCGGCCAATGATCTGCATCGGATAGTTCCACGGTACGATATGCCCGGTCACACCATGCGGTTCGCGCAGAGTGTAAACCGTGTAGCCGTCGAGGTATGGGATCGTCTCCCCATGCACCTTGTCGGCGGCCCCCGCATAGAACTCCATATAGCGCGCCAGCGCGATCACGTCGTTGCGGGCTTGGGTCAGGGGTTTACCGACGTCATGTGCTTCGAGTTCGGCAAGATGATCGGTGTTCTCCAGCACCAGCGCGCCAATCCGGGCCAGGATGCGACCGCGTTCAAAGGCGGGCATCCGACCCCAATCACCATCTCTGGCGGACTGTGCGGCAACGACGGCTTGATTGATGTCTTCGGCCCCGCCTCTTGCGATCTCGCAAAGGACAGATCCATCTGACGGGTTGCGCACCTTTAACCGCTCACCAGAAACCGGCGGCACCCAAGCACCACCAATGAAACACAAGGATGGGTCGAGGCCGAGAGGTTTCATCACGTCAGTTCCCGTAGGCAATGGCCGGCAGCCACGTCACCAATTGCGGGAATTCAAACACGATGAACAAACCCAGCAACTGCAACATCACAAAAGGGATCACGCCGCGATAGATGTTGCCCAATGTCACCCCGGGAGGGCACACACCCTTGAGGTAAAACAGCGCAAAGCCGACAGGCGGTGTCAGGAACGAGGTCTGCAACGTGACAGCCACAAGGATCGCGAACCACACCACCGGTGCGTTGTCGATCACTCCGTAGCCATCAATCGGCAGGTCCAGACCGATGATCACAGGCAGCATCAACGGCATGATGATCAGCGTGATTTCGATCCAGTCGAGCAAGAAACCCAGCAAGAAGACGATGAACAAGATGAACGCGACGGTCCAATAGGGATGCCCATCAAAGGCGTTCAGCACCATGTTCTCGATGATCTCATCCCCACCGTACAGGCGCAGCACGTAAGCAAAGAAGTTGGCCGCGATGAAGATACCGACGATGTAACCGGCGGTATTCAGCGTCTGGCGCATCACATCCTTAAAGACCTTAAGGTTCAGCCGCCGATTGAAGATCGCCAACAACATCGCACCGAGCGCGCCAAGACCAGAGGCTTCTGTCGGCGTCGCAAAGCCAAAGAAGATCGACCCGAGCACAAGCAGGATCAGGAACAAGGGCGGTACAACGGACAACGCGGTTTCGATGACAATTGCCATCGTGACCGGTTCCCGATCTTTGGGCAGCGGCATCGCTTTGGGATTGATCAGGCCATAGACGATCAGGAACGTGATATAGAGCGCCCCGAGCAACAAGCCCGGGAAAAGTGCGCCCATGAACAGGTCGCCCAGCGAAATCGCCAACTGGTCAGACATGATCACAAGCATGATCGATGGCGGGATCAGGATGCCCAAAGTGCCCGACGCAGCAATCGTGCCTGTGGCAATGTTCTTGGAATAATCCTGCTTCATCATCGTGGGCAGGCCCATGACGCCCAGCAGCACGACAGAAGCCCCGATGACTCCGGTGGAGGCCGCAAGGATAATCCCGATCAGCATAACCGACAGCGCGAGACCACCGCGTAGTGCGCCAAACAGCACTTGCATCGATTTCATCATACGCTGCGCCACACCGGATTGGTCCAGCATCAGCCCCATGAAAATAAACATCGGCAGCGCAACCAGAACTGGGTTCTGGATCGTCCCGCCAAAGAACCGCCCGGCATTCGCGAATTGCTTGCGGTACTCTATTCGGGTGTCGTCATATTCGATGTATTCATTGATCGCATCTTTCATCGGGTCCAGCACGAACTGACCCAGAATGATGAACACCAGCGACACACCGACCAACGCGTAAGCCACCGGGATGCCGCGAAACAGCATCCAGATGAAGGTGAGGAACATCAGCAGGACCAACCATTGGTTCAGGTCCATGAACGAAATCAGTGAAAGCAATTGCATGGATCAGGTCTCTTTCCGGCGGTTCAGAACCGTCGTCAGGACGATCAGTGCAACGACACCCCAAAAGGCAATCATCAAGGTGTAATCAAAGAAAGGCTCACGCGTGATACGTCGCGGTTTGATCTCGGAATTGGTGAGGTAGATCACCCAATACGCGGCGTAATGCACGATGCGCCAGCTCGCAAAAACAAAGAACGGGAAGGCCCAAATCAGCTTTTTGTCCCAACCGGTAGAGGTGAACTTCGCCAGATTGCGCTGGAACACAGCCCACGCCGCAAGTCCGGCAAGCAGGAAGAGAAACGGGAGGGTGGCCTTAAGGATGTAAAGATTGTGAAGCCCGTTCGGGCTGGACGAACCTTCGCGCGCGGTGATGGATTGCCACGCGTAGTGGATCAACACATCACCCATCAAAGTCAAAAACGGCAACAACAGCCAACCGATAGCGCCTGCTTCAATGCGCGCCTTTTTTTCTTCAGAGAAATTCTGGTGCAGGATATCGACCCGCACGTGAGAGTTTGTCGTGATGGCATAGCCAAAGCCTGTCATCATCGCAAAGCCGTAGATCCACCACTGTGCATCATCCAGCCATGCCTGATTGTACCCGGCTCCGCGCAGGAAAACCTGTGCAACGATTGCGAACATCAGGATTGGGAAAGCCCAAGCGACGATGTTACCGATGTTGACCATCAGCCGATCAAGTGGCCCGTGATGCTCTCGTCCGACCTCACCCGGGTCTGAGATCGCAAGGACCTCTTCGACGTCTGGTACACCCTGCTCGCTCATGTCCTGAACCCTCCCCTTGGTACATAGACAACGGCACCCGGAAACCCGGATGCCGTCAAATCACATGCGTGTCCGCACTTAGCGGCTGCGCGGCAGATAGATGTTCTGCACCCAGGTTTTGTAGCCTGCGCGATATTCTTGCAGGTCGTCCCAAGTTTTCTTGAAGTGCGCGTCTTCGGCAGCCAGTTCTGCGGCCACTTCGTTCCACGCAGCTTCAAACTGATCCAGCATCTCTGCAGGCCACTGCTTGATGGTCACGCCGTTTTTCTCGGAGTTTTCGACCATCGCTGCGAAGTTTGTCGCTTCGCCTTCAGCCAGTGACGTCGTCACGTTTGCCAGGCAAGCCGCTTCGATCTGTGCTTGTGCACGCTCGGACAGACCTTCCCACACGTCGATGTTGACGATCAGTTCAAACAATGTGGATGGCTGGTGCCAGCCGGGGAAGTAGTTGAACTTCGCGATCTTGTGGAAACCCAGACGCGCATCGATGCGCGGCATTGAGA
>CAZDXI010000002.1:44731-53018 GCA_964509095.1 uncultured Rhodobacterales bacterium | reverse complement strand
ACTCGATCCAATTGTCATTGGAATAGGCAAGGTTGTACGTATCCATGATGTCATTACCCAGATAAAGCATGACAACAACCTTTTCAGGCGACAGGTCTGGCGCACGTGTGCGCAGGATGTGCAAGTAGTGCAAAGGCCCATACCCGCCCAAAGACGCGTTATAGACTTCGACGCCCAAGATATCTTCCAGCTTCGCAGGCCAACTCTCAAACGACTTCGCCATAACCCCATAGGTCATGCTGTCGCCAATTGTGAGAATGTCAGCGCTGTCAGGAACGTCACGGTTTCGAAAGCCCCAATCGTCGTGGCCCGACGCACCCGCACCAATCCGGTAGTTCAGCACAGGGTCTTCTTCGACCGAAACGGCAAGAAAATCCACCGGGTCAAAAACAAGGCGCATCGCGCCCTCTGCAAAGAGCAGTGAAACAAGCGCAGAAATGCAAAATATTATTGCGTTCTTCAACAAAACAGGACCCTTACCACCAACAGGGACGCCGTACAGTATCTGAAATGAACACTGCAAGAAAATTCATTTAGGCACAGCGAAGTTAGCGCAACCTTTGTTGCATGTGTCTTCGATTTCCCACTCAATCGGTGCAGAATTGTGGCTTTTTCGGCATTTTTCGTTGTTTTCAGCAACAATCGCGGCAGAACCAAAGGGAACGTCGGGTGGACCGCGAACTTAAATTCTTTAGCCCGTTCAGATGCGAAGTTGGTTCGCCTGTTTAGCCAACGTCACGCGCCTGAGCATCTCGAATAAGTGCGGCAAAACGGTAAAAGCCATGCGCCATTTTGCTGTAGGGCGTCATAAGGAAAAAACTGAAAACAGCCCCCAAATGAACCGCCAAAAGAACTGGCAATGCAAAGGTCGACCCAAATACACATAGCACCAGACCGCTGAGGCCGACAAATCCCAAGAGCCACACAAAAGCAGCGTCCGCCGCAGCAGTTCCACGATCTGACAAGTTTGGATCAGCATGCGCCTTGAGGCGGAGCATCCAGAAACAGCCAACCGTCAGCATCAGCCCACCACTGACGCCAAACACTTTTGGCAATGACAACAAGTCGTAAGGCGCGGGTCGATCGAACACGTAATGCAACACAGTTCCGGCACTGGTGGACGCAAAACACAGCAGGAACCCATAGAATATCGCGTGATGCGCCATGCGCCGGTTATGGCTGAACCGTTCTTCCTGCTCGAAGTTGCATCCGTCGCCGTGCCCGCCTTGCAGATTTTTCATCTGGCTCGCTTGCCGGACAGCGTCGCGGATATGTGCCCAGCGCACGCGTACGCCACCAACCGTCTGCCAGTATTGCCGCAGACCGACAACTAAGGCCAGCAACGGAAGCACAAACGCGGGCACAAAGATGGCACCCATCAGGGAATGTGACATGACGGCATAAAACCCCTCACCGGTTTGCGACCCAGCAAAGCGCATCAGCAGGAATATCAGTGCGAACCCGATAATTGTCGCAAGGACCGTCGCCCAGGGCCGCGTATGAAAGACCCGAGCCACCGGCTCAGGCCAGGCATGGTCCTGCCAGCTTTCGCTGCGTACCTCTGCCAACACTTGCGGCAGGTTCAGAGCGAATTCATGGGGTTCCGTGTACTGACAGGCGTAATAGCATCCCCGGCAATTGTGACAGAGGTTCGCGATCTGAGTGATGTCTCCATCCGCAAAGGCGCGCTGGCGTGTGATTGCCGGGAACGCCGAACAATAGCCTTCGCAATACCGGCACGCATTGCAGATTTGGAGCTGGCGGCGCGCCTCTATGATTGTGTCAGTGGACATGTTTTGCGGCCTCCGCCCCTGCAATTTGACCGAAGACGGTGCCAATGGTCATGCCAAACCCGGCCAGATACCCCTGCCCCAGAATGGACCCGGCCATGATCTCACCCGCTGCCCACAAGTTGTCCATCCGCTGACCCTGCTTAGAAACCCGCGCGGTTTCATCGACCTTGAGGCCAAGATAAGTGAACGTCACGCCCGGTCGCAGCGAATAACCATAGAACGGTGGCTTATTGATCGGGCGCGCCCAGTTTGTTTTGGGCGGCTCAAGACCTTGGGTCGCAAGTCCGTCCAGTTCAGTTGGGTGGAAGGTGCCATCCGTGCAAGCTGCATTAAAGGCTGTTACGGTCTTGGATACAGCCTCCACTGGAAATTCCATCTTGGCGGCGAGGTCCTCCAGCGTATCTGCCTCAATTGGCGGAAACACCGACGGCATAAACAGATCGCGGCTTTTGGAATCGATGATGGAATAAGCCACCTGATCCGGTTGCGCGGCCACTAGACGCCCCCAGATTGCATAGCGTTTGGGCCAGACATCCTCGCCCTCATCATAAAAGCGTTGTCCGTCCTTGTTCACCACAACCGAAAACGGCACGCAGTCGAGCCGGGTGACGATCCCGCCATCGAACTTCGGTGCACGCCCGTCAATGGCGACCGCGTGGCACTGGGTCGGGTCCCCAACACTGTCCATGCCTTGATCTAACAGGTCCCGGAGAACCACACCCCGGTTATAGGGCGTTCCCCGGATCAAGAAATTCCGCGCCGCAGGCCCCCACGCGTCTGCCAGCCAATCTACATCAGCCTGAAACCCACCAGAGGCTACGACTACTGCGCCGGGCGTAAAGCGATGCTCTTGTCCGAGGACCGAGGCAGTGACCTCTGTAACGTGCTGCTCCTGCACACTCAAATGCTCAACATGCGCGTCACATTGCAGCTCCACCCCGACATCCTCAGCCCGAGCATAATATGCATTCACCAAAGCCTTTCCTCCCCCAAGGAAAAACGCATTTGTGCGCGACAAGGACAACGTGCCGGACAGGGACGGCTGGAACCGAACCCCGTGGTCTCGCATCCAGTTATAGGACTGTTGCGAACTACGAATGGTTAGGCGTGCCAGATCCGGGTCCGTCTGGCCCTTGGTCACTTTCAGTAGATCGTCGAAATACTCGTCTTCCCCGTACTCACCGGTCAGAACGCCCAAGGGGCCGGCGTGCATACAGCGGAAGTTCCGTGTGTGGCGCGAGTTTCCGCCGCGATATGGTTTCGGTGCGGCTTCCAGCACGGTGACGTCGGCCCCTGCCTCGCGCGCACAGAGTGCCGCCGTCAGCGCCGCATTGCCGCCGCCAATCACCAAAACGTCCGGTGACAAAGTTCTGACCTTTGGTTTTGACATCAAAGACGCACTCCCTTACGCTGCCTTGTATCCAATCGGATACAAAAGGCAAGCCAAATGGCGACTTCCGGGAAATCCAGCGGTGATGCGGCCTATGATGCGCTGCTTGCAGCGCTGCGTGCGGGCACTTTTGCGCCTGGTGATCGTTTGCGTGAGGAAGACGTCGGCGAAAGGCTCGGCCTGTCCCGCACGCCTGTGCGCGAGGCTCTGCGCCGTTTGGAAAGTGACGGGATTGTTGAACACCGCCCTCGCGTAGGGGCCGTAATCCGCTCTTTGTCGCATACCGAAGTCGTGGAACTTTACGAAATGCGAATGGTGCTGGAACGCACCGCCGCTGAGATGGCCGCCAAACATGGGGCAGAGGTAGAGTTCGACGCGTTGGAGCACCTTAATGACCAGATCGAGGCCGCGCGCGAAAACCCTGCGCGTGGCGCTGCAATCAATCAGGACCTGCACAAAGGGCTATACCTCGCCGGGCGCAACCGCTTCCTGCTCGAAGCCGCGCGGGCGTTGAACAACTCTCTGCTGCTTCTGGGACCTTCGACCTATACCGACCCGGACCGGATTGATGTTGTGGTGCGTCAACACCGCGATATCCTGAATGCCCTGCGCGACCGGGATGCCGAAGCCGCCGGAGCCGCTGCCGAAGCCCATCTGCGCACCTCGTTGCAATATCGCCTGCAAGGGCCCCATTGCTGATGCCTGTGCTGTATTCCTTTGTGATTGCCGGCGTCGGAGTGGCGTTGTTCCACGTATTGTCCCTCCCCCTCCCTTGGCTGCTCGGCCCGATCTTCGCTTGTTTGATCGCCGCCCTCGTGGGCGTGCCAATGGGCGGGATCAAGATCGTAAATGAGAGCATGCGCACGATCCTTGGTGTCGCGGTGGGTGCGACGTTGACCCCGACTGTACTTGCAGGATTTCCGGCAATGTGGCCGACGCTGGTGTTGATGCCGGTCATGCTGCTTTGCATCGGGCTGGTCGGCGTGCCGTATTTCCAGCGCATTTGCGGGTACAACTTTGCGACCGCGTATTACTCCACCATGCCCGGCGGCCTGCAGGATATGATCGTATTCGGTGAAGAGGCCGGAGGCAACGTGCGTTCTCTTGGGTTGATCCATGCCACTCGGGTTTTGGTGATCGTCGTCGCCCTGCCGTTCTTGTTGAAAGGCATATGGGATGCTGATCTATCCAATCCTCCGGGTGAACCAGCCTCGTCTGTGCCGATACTTGAACTCGCGATTATGGTTGTGTGCGCCATCGTCGGTTGGCGTGTGGCACAGCGTGTAGGCATGTTCGGTGCAACCATTCTTGGACCTCTGATCCTGTCGGCGATCGTGGCACTTAGCGGGGGACTACACCACCGCCCCCCGGCAGAAGCGATCTGGGCGGCGCAGTTCTTTATCGGGATGAGCATCGGGTCAAAATATGCGGGCATCACGATGCAGGAAGTGCGCCGCGATCTTCTTGCCGGGCTGGGATTCTGCGTGCTGCTCGTGATCCTGACGTTGGTCTTTGTTGAGGCTGTTGTTTGGCTCAACCTTGCCCCGGGGATGGAGGCGTTGCTCGCCTTCGCACCCGGAGGACAGGCGGAACTGACCGTTCTGGCCCTGATCGTCGGGGCGGATCTGGCCTTTGTTGTCGCGCATCATCTGCTGCGCATCTTCGTGGTAATCCTCGGCGCCCCATTGGCTGCGCGGCTGTTCAACCCGAAACCTCAGGATTGATCACATGGATTGGCGCACCTGCGGCAAAGGCGTTGATCTGTTCGAAAATATCCGTGAATTGCAGGTCGAACTCATCCTCGGTCACGTAACCAATATGCGGTGTCGGAAGCACATTGGGGTACGTGAGCAAGGGATGGCTCGTGTCACGCAACGGTTCTTCATCGAAAACATCGACCGCCGCATGGATGCGCCCCTTGGCAATCTCCGCCTCCAAAACGCCCGATGCAATCAAACCAGAGCGGGACGTATTCACCAGCAAAGCCCGATCCCGCATCGCGGCCAGATCGTCTGCTGTAATGATACCGCGCGTCGTCGGTTTGAGGCGCACATGCAGACTGACGATGTCAGAACTCGCAAAAAATGCCTCCCGGCTGTTCGGCACTGTTTCCCCATCGGCCAGCGCCCGCGCGCGCCCGTCGTCTGACCCCCACCATTGCACATTCATGCCAATCGCCCGCGCGGAGTCGGCCACCGCTCGCGCGATACGGCCATAGCCATAAAGCCCAAGAGTGCGCCCGCGCAGGGTGCGCCCCACGCCCATTTGCCACCCGCCTGCACGGATAGACGTCACTTGCTGTGGGATCTGACGATAGCTCGCCAGCATCAGCGCCAGCGTCAGTTCCGCCGCTGCATAGGACGGGGTATCTGAATGCATGTTGGAACACAGCATTACCCCATTATGCGTGCAGGCCGGAACATCCACATGTGGATAGACGGAGCGTTGCGAGATCAGCCGCAGGTTCGGCAACTGATCCAGCAGCGGTGCGCCGATCTGTGTCCGTTCGCGGAACAGCACCAGCGCTTCGGCTTCTTGTACACGCGCAGCCAAACGGTCCGGGTCCGGTTCATGCTCAGTCCAGACCGTCACATCATGCGCATTCAACAACTCGAAACACGGCAAGCCTCGTAGTGTATCGAACCAATCGTCCAGAATGTGGACCTTCATCGGCTTTCGATCCCTGCGCCTGGCTCCGGTGTGCGCGGCGTGGCGACAAAGCTAGGCGCCTCGAGGGCCCGCAAAGCTTCACTGACCGAACCGCGCTGCCCGATCAGGTAATTGTATTGCGCGTCACACCCAGACACAGGCGTCGGATACGCCCGCAACTCTTCGGTGATCAAATCTCGCGCAGCCAACAGCTCTGCCCGAGCACGGTCCAACGTCGTTGTAAGAGTCATGTCAGCCTCCGCTTCTCTACTGCATACCGTAGTATACAATTATTCAAGATCAAAGAGTATGCTTCGGCACGAACACCTCACCCGATGCCAATTTTCGCGCAGTTCGGGTCAAACCGGCAGATCGCATTTCGAACTTTTCTCCGTCGCGCGCGTAATCCATCATGACGTCCAACAACCCCATTGGATGTTCCAACCGCAACAAGGTCGGCCCATTGTCCGGCAATTCCGCGATCCCGTCCGCGACAGTTCCCGGACAGAGCAAACAGGCCGACAGGCATTGCGACCCGGTGACCGCAAGGCTTGGATGGCAGTTCTTCGGCATGAAGTATCGGGTCAGTGCCGTACCACCCGCCACAGGTGGGGCGATCAGACCGAACTTCGGCGTCACAGAACCGGACACGTCGCCCATCCCCATGCGCTTACCGGCCTCAACCCGAATGGGTTCCATACGCTCATAAAACGCACGACTATTATCCAACTCGGCTGCACTTTCCTGCCCAGTTAGCCCGAAATCCGCAGCACGCGCGATGGCCATTGGCATTGCGACGTCCACGCAGCTGACTTCAATCCCGTTGATAGTGTCCACGCGGTTGCCAGTCGGGAACATCGCCCCCGTTGCACCCCCGGTGACATCCATGAACATCAACTCAACGGGCGCTGAAGTGCCTGGCACGCCATCAATTTGGGCGTCCCCGTCATAGACGACCTCACCATCGCGGGTCTGCACCTGCGCGACGACGCGCGCGCCTGTGTTCACAGCGCGGATTTTGACTTCGGTCTGAGTGCCTGTGGCCGCGACCAAGCCCATCTCAATCGCCGCCGGGCCAACACCGACAAGGATATTCCCGCAGGTTGGTTTGAAATCGACCGTGCGGTCCTCGACGCTGACTTGGGCAAAAAAGTAATCCACATCGGCCCAGTTTTCCTGTGACGGCGACAAGATGGCGACCTTTGTGGTGACTGCCGCCCCGCCGCCGATCCCGTCGATGTTCAACGGGTGGCCAGAGCCGAGCATCGCGATCAGAACTTCTGCCAGCTGCGCGCGGTCCTGTGGCAGGTCATTTGCGTTCAGATACGGCCCGCGTGAGGTCCCGCCGCGCATGAACAGGAAGGGGATCGCGTGCTGGGTCATCCTAAAGGCCATGGCAGTTTGATATACTCTTGCAGAACACCCGCCGGGAAATCCCGGTTCAGCAGTCCGGCCATCGCGCAAATGAATCCAATTCCCGCAACCGTGTATAGGGCCGAAAACCCAAGGCTGCGCCCCGCACGCACTCGGATGAACGCAAACAGGAATAGCGCAAGAGCCAGAACAAAGCCCACCAGCGCTGTAAGCACCAGTAACCCGGCAAACCATGCAAGAGTCGACCACAACCCGTGCTGATGCTCCTCTTCGGTTTCGCGGTCCGCGAAAATGGCGTGCGTTTCGGATCGCAGCATCATCTGGATCAGCAGAACAACACAGCACACAATCGCCACGCCGGACACGAACTTGGGGAACACCCGGTCCGCGCTCGCATAATCCGGGATCATTGCCGCGTTCACATAGGCCGCCAGTAGATAGGCCAGCACTACCAGCAGAAACACCAGCGGCGCACGTTTGGAGCCAGAGTTCACCTCGCCCTCTGCCATGATCGACTTGGCCTGCCGCAGCCCGATCACCACGGATAGCAGCGTTATGATAATCAGCACGATCACGATAGGCGAAAAGATGTAATCCAATCCCTCTTCCATGCCCTTGCGGAAACGCGACGCGGCGATCTGGACAGCTTGGTTGGCATAGGTTTCGGCCGGGTTGGACAGCACGAAGCCAATCAGGAACGCGGGGCGCGACCAATCAAAGCGGCGCATCATGATGCCGAGGAACCCGATAGCAAACAAGGCTACAAGATCCATGATGTCCTGTCCCGACTGGAACGCGGCAAAGGCGATGATCATGAATAGGAATGGGGCCAGCAGCGAAAACGGGATCGTCGTCAGCCGCGCGATCCCGCCCGAGGCCGCGATGCAGATCAACGTGCTGCAACCGCGAGATCGGAATCGAGATCGATGATTGCCAAACCACACCATGCCGAGATTCAAACACGCGCGAACCGAGCCGGTATCGCCAACGACGCTGCATGATCCGAGGAAGCGGCCCAATACAAACCACTGCGATGGCGATCGCGATTGTCCAGGCGACGCCAAAGAACACCGAGATCCAG
>CAZDXI010000002.1:0-44721 GCA_964509095.1 uncultured Rhodobacterales bacterium | reverse complement strand
ATCCCGCCCGAGGCCGCGATGCAGATCAACGTGCCAACCACATTGGCCAGCGCCAGCAGCCAGACAATGGCATAGGTGATATCGAGGTTATTCTTGAGCATCGATGGCCCGACTTCGATATTGCCCGAGCCCAAGAGCGCAATCGCGCCAATGAAAATCGCCATCGACCCGGAACCGGGGATGCCAAACAGCAGCGTTGGCACCAGCCCTCCACCCTCTTTGGCATTATTGGAACTCTCGGGCCCGATAACACCGCGCACCTCACCAGAGCCGAATTTCGATTTGTCCTTGGTGGTCTGAACCGCGTGGCCATATGCGATCCAGTCCACGACCGATCCGCCAAGGCCGGGGATCACGCCCACAACCACACCAATGATGGAACACCGCACAGACAGCCAGATATTGGCAAACCAGTCCCGCACGCCCTTGGACCAACCGCCGCCCAGTGGCTTGCGGTCCGAAATGGCCTGGTCCTTGCGCAACAAAGCGACGATCTCAGGGATGGCAAAGATGCCTAGACCCACGATCACCAGCTTCAAACCGTCCACGAGGTACGGCATATCGTAGGTCGCCATGCGCAGTTCACCCGCGCTGTCGCCCTCTCCGATCGTGCCGATCATCATGCCGAGACCCGCCGCCGCGATGCCTTTCAGCGCGACTCGGCCTGCGAGGATACCGACCATCGACAGGCCAAAAATCGTGATCATCAGCAGTTCCGGCGTGCGGAACTCCAACACGATGGGGCGCGCAACCAGAATAAAAACGGTCAGGAACGCAGCCCCGACTAGCCCGCCGAACAGCGAGGACGCAAAAGCAGCTGATAAGGCGCGCGCGGCCTCGCCCTTCTTGGCCATTGGGAAGCCGTCCAGCACTGTCGCTTGTGACGCGCTCGACCCAGGTATCCCCATGAGAACAGAGGCAAACGTGTCCGACGTCGGCACCACTGCGACCATACCGATCATCAGGGCAAGGCCCAGAACCGGGTCCATCCCGAACATGAACGGTAGCAACAAAGACAGCCCGGCGATCCCGCCAAGGCCGGGGAAGACGCCAATGCACAGCCCCATCACGACGCCCAAAACCAGATAGCCCAGCACGATGGGTTGCAGGATCAGTCCCGCAGCGTCCGAAAGCGCAGGCAAAGCGACGGAAAGCACGTCCATGGCTCAGACCTTTCTGTAAGGGGGCGCATATGCGGAGGGACGGACCAAACGCCCGGCCCTCCACGTGTTTATTAGTTCAGAGAAACGCCGTAACGATCCTTGAGCCAGCCTGTGACAAAGGCCTTGGCTGAATCCGGCACACTTGTTGCCGAGTTCAACGCACCGGTTGCAGCATCCCCTGTCATCTGTGGGTATTTGCCCAAACGACCGGAAGAGATTTCCGCGAAATCCGCACGCGCCTTCACAGCTTCGAACGCAGCTTCATAGGTCACGATTGCGTCCTTGGACGCACCGGCGGGCAGGAACACCATCTTTTGCGCGGGGAACCCGGCGATGAAGAACGCTTTCCATGCATCCCACTGCTCACCAGAGGTTTCACAGCCATCTGTCGCTTCACAGACTTCTTTGAACGTCGGCATGTCTGGGAAGGTCGGGTCGCGCACGATATTGCCGTCCGCGTCCAGCGCGCCCCAGCTCATCATCGGCACAGCTGTGCCTGCTTCAACTAGCGGTGTCACACCTTTCAGGAAGGAGGACGAGGTTTGGTAGTCGATATTGGCTTCGCCACGTTCAAACATCAGACGGCCATCGCCTCGACCCTTGATGCCGAACACAGGCTCAACATTCAGGCCCAGCATTTCCCATGCGAGCAACGGCACAAGGTCGAGACGGGTCGCGCCTTGGGAACCATAGATGAAATCCGTTTCGCGCAGACCAGAGGCATCCATACCATTCATCTGACCCGCCAGATCAGGTGGCAGGTACGCAACGCCGCCTGTACCTGAGGCCAGAACCACGTTCCAGTCATTGTACTCATAGCGCACGCGCGGATCGCCCAGAAGATACGGGAACTGGGTGGAGCCAGACGAGCCAAAGATCAGCGTGCCTTCGCTGTCTTCGAATTTCTGTTCCTGGAACCAGTTCGCGCCTTTGGTGGAACCCGCACCGGGCATGAATTTCACGACGACTGTTGGCTGACCGGGCAGCGCTTCGGACAGAAGCGGCGCATAGAAATTCGCCCATTTAGCGGAACCACCGGTTTCAGAGAACGGGATGACCCATTCAACGGTCTTGCCGGTTAGATCAATGCCGTGGCCGCCCGCGCTGGCTGTTGTTGCAAAACTTGCCGCAGCAGCCGCTACAAGCCCGATCGCCACGCGGCGCGTGGTGTTCAGTAGTGTCATAATGTCCTCCCAAATCGCAGCGCCGTTGGTGGCTCTGCTCAAAGCAATTCAACGGGTGATTCCCGTCTTGATTGGCGTAACTTGCCCGATGAAGCTTGCATGAAGCCTTCATCGCCGCAACAAATACGCCCCATGCGGATCACTTTGATCGAAGACAACACAAGCCTGCGTAAGGGCATCACTTATCGTCTGGAGGACGAGGGGCATTCTGTCGACGCGCTGTCAGACGGGTTGCAGGCCTCGGATTTTCTGGCTCAGGAAAGCAGTGATCTCGTCATTCTAGACATCAACCTACCGGGTCAAAGCGGTCTTGATGTGCTGCGCGCGCTTCGCCAGCGCGAGGATCCGCGCCCTGTGATCTTGCTGACCGCGCGCTCCACCACGCAAGACCGAGTTGATGGGCTGGATGCAGGGGCCGATGATTATCTTATCAAACCATTCGCGATGGACGAACTTGCCGCGCGGGTGCGCGCCTTGGCCCGACGCAAAGCGGTGGCCCCGCGCCGGAGCTTCGCGATTGGTGCGCTGACTCTGGAACTGGAACCCCCACGCCTTCTCGACGAAAAGACAACGCTGGATGTGCCCCGCCGTGAGCTTAGCGTATTGGTCGCCTTGGCCGAAGCGCAGGGCGCGGCGGTGCGCAAAGAACAGTTGCTCGCCCATGTTTATGGCGCGGGGAGTGAAACGGACGAAAAGGTTATCGAAGTCTACATCTCCCGCTTGCGCAAACGACTGGCGCGTTATGATGTGCGCATCTCGGTACAGCGGGGCATCGGCTATGCTCTGGAGCCAAGTTCATGACGCAGGCCGCATCGCTTCGGCTGCGGCTGACGGCGATTATTCTTGCACCGCTTATGACCTTTTCGGTCATTGCAGGGCTGTGGCAGCTTGCCAATGCGCGCAACACGGCAGCGGATGTGTTTGACCGCAGCCTGCTGTCGGCTGCCCTTGCCGTGGCCAATGATGTGACGATCTCGGGCGGCGACGCTTTGTCTGCGCGCACGCGCGATATTCTATCCAGCACTTCCGGCGGGCGCGTCTTTTACCATGTGTATGCCCCCGATGGCGTGATCGTTGCCGGGTACGCGACACCGCCAGTTGGTATTGCCCGGCCCGAAGCTGAAAATGCTGCGCCCACCTATTTCAATGCGATTTACCTTGGACAACCCGTCAGTGGAGTGAGGCTCCAGAACCGGGCAGAAATTGATGGGTTTGCAGGAATTTTCACCACCACCGTCTGGCAGGACAGTGCTGTGCGTACGTCTTTTGTGCGCGACCTCGTTCTTCGGTCTTTCCTGACAATCCTTGGCCTAATCCTGTTGCTCGCGGTCACGGTTTGGTTTGGAGTGCGCGTTGGCCTGCGCCCGCTAACGAACCTTGAGCAAGCGATTGCCCAGCGCACTGGCAGCGACCTTGGGCCGATCCGGAGAGCGGTGCCCGACGAAGTCAGCGGCATTGTGCAGACCCTGAACCGGTTGTTCGGACAGGTCTCTTCCGCGATGACCGCGCAGTCCGAATTCATCGCCAACGCCGCGCACCAGTTGCGCAACCCGATAGCGGGAGTTCTGTCCTTGGCCGAAGCCGTGACAACCGCGCCATCCGAGGCAGAAACGAAACGTCGCGCGCAGGATCTTTTGACCGCAGCGAAGGAAACTGCTGATCTCAGCCAAAAGCTTTTGATGCTGGAACGCGCGGAAAAACTGGCGCCGGACAGCGCTTTTGTGCGCTTTGATCTGGCCTCAAACCTGCGCGATTGGGTGGGCAGCATTGCGGCCCATGTGAAAGCCGGGGTCGATATCGACTTGGACCTTCCAGCCACTGACTTGCCTGTTACCGGCGACCCCACAATGCTGCGCGAAGCGGTGGCCAACCTGATTGACAATGCGGTGCGTCATGGTGGCCCCGAGATGTCCCGGATAAAGATTTCCGCGGCGCGCACCCCAGACACAATCACCTTGTGTCTTGCAGACAACGGGATTGGACTGGCCCAAGGAAACGTCGAAAAGGCACTGGAAAGGTTCACACCGATTGCTGAAAGCTCTGCCAGTGGCTTGGGCCTGCCCATCGTTCAGGCCATTGTCAAAGCGCATCGCGGCAATCTGCAAATCGCTGACGCGCAGCAAGGTCTGCATGTTCAGATCACTCTGCCCCGCCTCTAACGGTAAAGCAGCGATGTTCCTCCCGAGAACAAATGCACTTTTGTAGGGTCTGCCGTCATTTTCATCGTTTGCCCGCGCGTGCCGAAGTGAATACCGGGCAGCTTGCCGATGACTGCGCTTTGCCCCGGCGACGGAGTCTCGAAATAGATCTGCGTCACCTCACCCAGCTTTTCGCTGATCTCCACCTTGCCCTCAAAAGCATAGGTCTGCCCCTCCACCGGGATCATGTCTTCGGGCCGGATGCCCACATTGACTTGCAGCCCCATGTCTTTGGCTGTTGTCGGGATATTGGCGCTGATCTCCCCCGATCCGGTTGCGACGCGCACTTTGGTGATATCCCCGGTTTCCGTTATTTCCCCCGGTAGTAAGTTCATCGCCGGCGAACCGATGAACTGCGCGACGAACTCGTTTTCCGGCTTTTCGTACAGCTCCAGCGGAGTGCCGACCTGTGCAATGCCTTTGTTCGCCAGCACCACGATGCGGCTGGCCAGAGTCATCGCCTCCACCTGATCGTGCGTGACATAGATCATCGTGGAATTCGGCATGGATTCCTTAAGCTGCGCGATCTCGATCCGGGTGGCGACGCGCAAGGATGCATCAAGGTTCGACAGCGGTTCGTCAAACAAATAGACCTTTGGATCGCGCACGATTGACCGACCAATCGCGACCCGTTGCCGTTGCCCACCTGACAAGGCTTTGGGCAAACGATCCAGATACTCATCCAGTTGCAAGACCTTCGCGGCGCGGTTCACAGCTTCATCAATTTCGGCGGCAGATTTCTTGGCCAGCTTCAACGCAAACGCCATGTTGTCGCGTACCGTCATGTGAGGATAAAGCGCGTAGGATTGAAACACCATCGCGATGCCGCGCTGCGCGGGCGGGACATCGTTCATCTCTTCGCCGTCGATTTCCAGAACACCACCGGTGATCCGCTCCAGCCCCGCGATCATGCGCAACAATGTGGATTTCCCGCAGCCGGAAGGACCGACAAACACGATTAACTCGCCGGTTTTGATGTCCAGATTGATGTCGTTGAGGACATTCACCTGACCGCCATAGGTCTTTTCGACATTCGTCAGTTTCACATCTGCCATGTGCTTACGTCCTCCCTACCCGTTGCGTTTTGCAAAACAGGGTTGCCACGGCCCCAGATGCAGCATTCCGTCTGCGCCCGGCCCCGTGGAACCAAGCTCCGCTGCCAGTGGTTCCCACGTCCCGTTTGGCATCGTCAGTGTCGATGGTGTGTCGCTCAGGTTGATCGCGCAGAAAATCTCGTCCGTTCCATGCTTGCGGTGGAAGCTCACGACATCATCCGTTGCTTTCAGACGCTGATGCGCGCCCTTCAGCAGCGCGGGCTGAGATTTGCGGAACGTCAACGCGCGTCGGTAGTGGTGTAGCAATGCCGCCGGATCAGCTTCTTGAGCTTCTGCCGAATGATGCAAATGGTCGGGGCTCACCGGCAGCCACGGCTTGGCTTCCGAGAACCCACCATTCTGGTTGGATTCCGTCCACACCATTGGCGTGCGGCACCCATCGCGCCCTTTGAATTCAGGCCAGAATTCAACGCCATAGGGGTCCTGCAGGTCTTCGAACGCGACATCTGCTTCCTGCAGGCCTAGTTCTTCCCCCTGATAAAGACACAGGCTGCCGCGCAAGGCGATCATCATTGTGATGAATGCTCTTTGCGCCGCCGGGGTCAGGTTCCAGCGCGTGGTGTGGCGCATCACATCGTGATTGGAAAATGCCCAGCACGCCCAACCATCTGGCGCGTGCTCATCCAGCCGACCGAGCACATCGACGATCCCCTGCGCCGTGAGTGGTGTTTTGGCAAGGAACTCGAACGCGTAACACATCTGCATCAGGTCATCGCCTGAGGTGTAATCCCCAAGGATCTCCAACCCTTTCTGCGCATCTCCGACTTCGCCCACAGCGGCGCGGGCACCGTATTCGTCCAACAGCGCGCGGAAGCGTTTCAGAAACGCGATATTCTCGGGCTGGTTCTTGGAATAAATGTGATCCTGATGGTTATAGGGGTTTACGCTGGGCGCGATTGTGTCGTTACGCTGCTCCGGTGGCAGGGCTGGGTTGTCACGCAACTCTTTGTCAGCGAAGTAAAAGTTGATCGTATCCAGCCGGAACCCATCCACGCCCCGGTCAAGCCAGAACCGCGTCACATCAAGCAGAGCATCCTGTACGTCAGGATTGTGGAAATTCAGATCAGGCTGCGATTTAAGGAAGTTGTGCAGGTAGTATTGCTCGCGCGCGGGACACCACGTCCAAGCCGGACCACCAAAGATCGACAGCCAGTTATTGGGTGGCGTGCCGTCGGGTTTTGGGTCAGCCCAGACGTACCAATCGGCCTTTTGGTTGGTGCGATCCTTGTGCGATTCCTGATACCAGGCGTGTTGATCGGATGTGTGGCTCAGCACCAGATCGATCATCACTTTCAACCCGTGCGCGTGCGCATCTGCGACCAGTTGGTCAAAATCTGCAAGCGTGCCAAACATCGGGTCGACATCGCAATAATCGCTTACGTCATAACCGAAGTCTTTCATTGGAGAGGCAAAAAACGGACTGATCCAGATCGCGTCTACACCTAAAGCCGCGATGTAGCTCATGCGTTGTGAAATACCGGGCAGGTCTCCGATACCGTCGCCGTTACTGTCCTGAAAACTACGCGGATAAATCTGATAGATCACTGCACCGCGCCACCAGTCCGGATCAGTTGTTCCGGGCTTATGCGGCATGGCTTTGGGATTCATATTGGTCATGTTGATTCATCTTACTTAACAGAGCCGGCCAGCAGGCCGCGCACGAGGTAACGTTGCATGGTGAAGAAAACGAGCAGTGGGACAGCGATGGAAATGAACGCAGCCGCAGCGAGAATACCCCAATCGCCCCCGCGAGAACCGAGCAGATCATCGGCGATCTTCACGGTCATCACCCAGCTATCAGAGTTGGACGGCAGGAAAACCTTGGCCACCAGCAGATCGTTCCACGTCCACAGGAACTGGAAAATCGCAAAACTGGCGAGCGCGGGAAAACTCAGCGGCAGCACGATCTTGGTAAAGACCTGAAAGTCCGTCGCTCCATCTACCTTGGCGGATTCAATGATATCTCGTGGCAGACCGACCATGTAGTTTCGCAAAAGGTAAATCGCGAGAGGCAGTCCAAACCCGGTATGCGCAAGCCATATGCCAAGGTAACTTTGTCCGATCCCCACTTTGTTATGAAGTTGCAACATCGGCACCAAGGCCAGTTGCAAAGGCACGACCAGCAAGCCGACAATCAAAGCGATCAGCAGCCACCTCCCCGGGAACTCCATCCACGCCAACGCATAGGCTGCAAACGCCGCAATCAGGATCGGGATGATCGTCGCTGGGATCGTCACCGTTAAGGTGTTTATGAACGCGCGGTCCATCCCCTGAGACGTCAGGATGTTTTCGTAATTGCCCACTGAGAATTCAGGCGGCGTTTCCGCCGCGAAGTATATCGACGGCGCGCGCTTGATCTCCGCCGGTGACGTATACACGTAGTCGCCATTCGCCTGAACGGTTAAGGCGCGGTCCTTGGTCAGTTCCGCCGTCTCTCCCGGCGTACTTCCGGTTGGATCCGTGCGTTTGCCGCCAAAGGCCGCGATGGTACCGCTTTCATTGCCACCTTCAGCAAAGATATTGCCTTCGATCACAAACAGCCCGTCACGTTCGGATAAGTTATCCAGATTGGCTTTCACCGCGAAGTTTTGCTGCACTGGGAACGGCGCTTTCCACCACGCAGAGATCGCGATCTGATCTCGATCCCGGAAGGACGACACGAGCAGGCCCACTGTCGGGATCAGCCACAAGATCACTAACAAGATCACCGAGATATTGACTGCCCAAGTCAGCGCAGGGCGTGTACCAGCAATACTATCCATGACATGCTCCTGTGCGTGCGCGGGCCATCAGCGCATCTCCTTGCGGGCTTGCCGAATGTTCCAGATCATCACCGGCAGCACGATAATCATGATGATGAAGGCTACCGCCGTTGCGCGCCCATCATCGCGGAACATGAAGTTCATCATGTAGCTGGGCAGGATCTCGGTCTCGAAATTCCCGCCGGTCATCGCATAAACGATGTCGAACACCTTCAGCACAAGGATTGTGATCGTGGTCCAGACCACGACAATCGTGCCCATGATCTGTGGGACTTTGATCTTGAAAAACACCTGCAACGGGTTGGCGCCGTCGATGATCGCGGCCTCCACGGTTTCTTCGGGGATACCGCGAAGGGCGGCAGACAGGATCACCATTGCAAACCCCGTCTGGATCCAGATCAGGATCACCATCAGGAAGAAATTATTCCAAAACGGAATTTGCAGCACGTCAATCGGCATGAGCCCGAAGGTATCCCGCACAGCGTTGATGATCCCGATCTCCGGATCATTGGCATAGACAAACCGCCAGATCAGAGACGCGCCGACAAAAGAAATCGCCATCGGCATAAAGATCAGTGATTTGGCGATGTTGCCCCAGCTGAGCCGATCGGTGAGTTGCGCAACCAGCAAGCCAAGGAACGTGGCAGTAGCAGGCACCACCAGCACCCACATGAAGTTGTTCAAAAACGCAGTCTGAAACGCGCTATCGGCAAACATTGAAGTGTAGTTATTGAAACCAATGAACTCATTACCAGACCTGTCATAAAGCGAACGGATGAAAGAGCCGATCACCGGATAGACCAGATACAAGGTCAGCGCGAAGAGAGCCGGGAACAGGAACAACCAAGGACGCACCAGTGTCGCACGATTGAAGTTCCGCCCCTTGTCGCCCGGCTTGGGCGGAAAGATCACTTTGTCGAGGATCAGGTTGGACAGGTAAAAATACCCAACACAGCCGCCAACCCCGATGATGACCGTCATGATGCCCTGCATCAGTGGTGACATGGACCTTGCCTCCTCATGCCGCGCTTGTCCCCGGACGTATCAGGGTATTGCGCCGGCCCCGGATCACATCCGGAGCCGTGACAGTATTACTTCAGTGTGTCCCAACGGGCCTGAATTTTCGCAGCCGCATCAGCCGCGGACGCACCGGTGGCGTAGTCCACCATCGCGGTCCAGAATTCGCCCGCGCCAATTTCGGCAGGCATCAGATCAGACGCGTCAAAACGGAAAGTTGTCGCCCCCTGTAGGATTTCGCCCTGAGCACGCAGGCTGTCATCTGCGTACATATCAAGGTTAACACCCGCATGTGCGGTCAGGAATCCACCCAAGGACATCCACGCCTCGTGCGCGACGGGAAGCTTCAGGAATTCGACCATCGCATTGGCCGCATCAGACGGGTTGGTGATCGCAAACAACGTCCCCGCACCCAAGACCGGATTGCCAAGGTCTTTTTCCGCGTAGGATGGGAAATAGAAGAAATCCACATCGTCGCCCATTGCTACGTCATCCGGAAAGAAGGCCGGGATGAAAGACGCCTGACGGTGCATGTAACACTTCGGCGGGATCGCAAACAGGCCCGCAGGGCTGTCCCGGAAATCGGTAGAGGCGACAGCCGCTTTGCCACCATCGACGTAGGCATCATTCAGTGCAAAATGGCCGAATTCTTCCATCGCGCCGATGACTTTTTCATCTGTGAAGGGCAGCTCATTAGCAACCCACGCGTCATAGACTTCTGGCGGTTGCGTGCGCAGCATCATTTCTTCGACCCAATCGGTTGCAGGCCAGCCAGTCGCCGCACCTGACCCCAGACCAATGCACCAGGGTGTGCCGCCCTCTTCGACGATCTGATCGGTCAGCGCTTTGAGGTCTTCCATCGACTCAGGAATGTCATACCCCGCCTCATCAAACGCTTCGGGCGAATACCAAACCAGCGATTTCAGATCGACGCGGTAAAACAGGCCATAGAGCGCATCGTTCCCGCTGGCATCCGCATAGGTGCCGAGATCAACCCACGACGGACCCGCCGCGAAGTTCTCAGCCACCCACGCGGCCGTTCCATCAGCTAGGGGCGTCAACAACCCTTGGCTCGCCATATCAGCCGCAAGCCCGGGTTGTGGGAACACCGCGAGGTTGGGCGCGGACCCAGCACGGGCGGAAATCACGATGTCCTGTTCGAAACTGTCTGATCCGGAGTAATTCACCGCCGCGCCGGTTGCTTCTGTGAACAGCGCGAAGACCTTTTCGACCTGCTCTTTTTCGTTGCCAGTCCATGGCCCTGTGATCGTGACCGTCTGACCCGTCAAATCGGTGCTCGCGGCAAAGGCTTCGAAGCTATCCCAGCTGAAATCCCCTTCACCCACCGTAATGGCTGAATGCCCATCCGCCAGCACTGAACTGCCCATTAGGGTCACAATCACTGCGCTCACAAAGTTCGACAATTTCATAGCGTTCCTCCCGATTTGATGTCTTTTACATCAACGCTGCGCGCTCGGTTACAGATTTACCAAAGCGCTTTGAATTTCGCTGAAGGTGGCGCAGGATTTGCAATGAGTCAATACAATCTCCGCGCGCATCGGAATGTCATACAGCAACTTTCCGCCGCTTTTCTAAAAATATCTTGGCGTTTGACGCCACGATGGGATGTGATTAACCTAACACTGCACGACCAAAGCGCTTTGAAATTCTATGAATCTACGTGAACTGTCACAACGATTAGGACTGTCCCAGACAACCGTCAGCCGAGCGTTGAACGGCTATCCTGAAGTCAGTGAAAAGACCCGGCAGAAAGTAATTGCCGCCGCCGAGGCCAGCAACTACCAGCCAGACGCCCGCGCACGCAGCCTTGCAACGGGCCGCGCCAAGGCCATCGGGCACGTGATTCCGCAATCGACTAAACATGAAATGGTGAACGTGGTCTTCTCCGATTTCATTGCAGGTGCGGGCGAGACTTATAGCCAACACGGCTATGACCTCGTGATTTCCATGGTGTCTGATGATGACGAGGCGCAGGCTTATCGTACCCTCGCTCGCAAGCGGAACGTCGATGGGGTGATCGTGCACGCGCCCACCAGCGACGATCCACGGATCGAACTTTTGAACGAATTGCACTTACCCTTTGTGGTGCATGGTCGGTCCAGCAACGTGACTTGCGACTACAGTTGGCTCGACGTGAACAACCGGCGTGCATTTGAGAGAGCGACCGACTTTCTGGTCGATCTCGGGCATCGCCGCATCGCACTGATCAACGGGCTGGAAACGATGGACTTCGCACTACGGCGCCGGTCCGGATACCTCGCATCACTGCAGACGCACGGCATCGAGCCCGACGAAGATCTGATGCGCAGTGCAGAAATGACAGAACCTTATGGATGTGCCAGCGCGCGCGAGCTGCTCGCACAGCCCAATCCACCAACAGCGTTCATCGCATCGTCAATCGTGGTCGCTATGGGCGTTCGGCGCGCCATAGAAGAACGAGGGCTGGAGCTTGGGCGTGACGTATCGGTTATCTGTTTTGATGACATGATCTCTTATTTTCCGAACGGTGACGTGGAACCGATTTTTACAGCCACACGGTCCTCTGTCCGTGCGGCGGGGCGGCGGTGTGCGGAAATCCTGTTGGCGCAGATTGAGTCCGGCAAGTCTGAACCTGTTCAGGAACTCTGGGAGGCTGAACTGGTTTTGGGTCAGTCAACCAGCCCGCCTGCTCGATGAAATTCAAACGCTCTGACTTTCCGCCCGATTTCGTCTTTGCGACGGCGACCTCCAGCTACCAGATCGAGGGCCACGCGCATGGCGGTGCAGGCCTCACACATTGGGATACATTTGCCGCAACTCCCGGCAATGTGCGGCGCGCTGAAAATGGTGCGATGGCATGCGATCATTATCACCGCTTTGATGAAGACTTCGCCCTTATGCAGGACGCGGGGTTTGATGGTTATCGCTTTTCCACCTCTTGGGCGCGTGTCTTGCCCGAAGGACGAGGGACAGTGAACGAAGTAGGTCTTGATTTCTATGATCGGCTTGTCGACTCGATGCTGGCGCATGATCTCAAGCCGATGGCGACGCTGTATCATTGGGAACTTCCCGCCGCACTCGCGGACCTTGGCGGGTGGCGCAATCCAGATATTCACAACTGGTTCGCGGACTTTACTGACATCGTGATGCGTCGGATCGGGGATCGTGTGTTTTCGGCTGCCCCGATCAATGAACCCTATTGCGTCGGCTGGCTTGGGCACTTCACGGGAGATCACGCGCCGGGCTTGCGTGACATTCGCGCGACGGCACATGCGATGCATCACATCCTAAAAGCGCACGGTGCAGCGATCGAAGTCATGCGCGGTCTGGGGATGTCAAATCTTGGGGCGGTGGTGAATTGCGAATACGCTTACGCTGCCGATGACACGGCGGAAAGTGCAGCGGCGGCAACCCGCTATGACGAGGTCTACAACCACTTTTTCCTCTCCGGTCTGTTTAAGGGTACTTACCCGCCCGACATCGTGAACGCTTTGGCCGAGCATATGCCAAAGAGCTGGGAGGATGACTTCGCCCTGATTGGACAACCGTTGGATTGGTGCGGGATCAATTACTACACTTGCAAGGGGATCACCCATCAAGATGGCCCCTGGCCGAACTGGAAAGAAGTCATCGGTCGGCGTCCAAAAACGCAAATGGGATGGGAAATCTATCCTGAAGGGCTGACCCACTTTCTGAAAATGGTACACGCCGAATATACACAAGACCTTCCCTTGTTCGTGACCGAAAATGGGATGGCCAACGCCGATACGCCCGGAAAGTCAGATACGGCAAGGATGGACTATCTCGACGCGCATCTGAACGCGGCACTGGACGCGATGCGCAGCGGCGTTCCTTTACATGGCTACACATTCTGGTCTTTGCTGGACAACTTCGAATGGAGCCTTGGCTATGAAAAACGTTTTGGTCTTATTCACGTGGACTTCGAAACGTACAAACGCACCCCAAAAGCTTCGTTTCATCGAATAAAATCCGCGCTCGCGCGTTGAATAAGCGCCAATGGACCTGTTTCGGCGCGTTTTAGCGCATGAGTTTGGCGCCGCGCATCGGCCACATTCGTGCCATGTCCAGCGTGTAACTGTGCAACCTAAACGAGGCAAAAGCAGGTTTCACAGAATTGTGGTTCGAAACGTGTGTATTTTTCCCACCTGCGCACTATGCTATTGTGTGTGGGTAGAAAATGCAGATTTGAGTCGACGATTTTCGGGCGATTGATTGGGTGACGATCCCGCAAACGGGACGGATTTGAAATTGGGTGATGCGTTGCTGGTGGAGCAAACGAAATTGAAGACGGCACCTTTGTCGCGCGCGCAACAAATGATTTGGGCGGGCCATCAACTCGACCCTAGCCAACCAGTGTTCAACACGGCTTGGCGCTTTGACTTCCACGGCTCCATAGACCCGAACCGCTTCGCAGCCGCTTTCCAAAGTGTCGTTGAAGTCTGTGATGCTCTAAGAGCGGTCATAGACACACAAAGCGATGGCAATGCCCATAATCACGACACAGGAGTCGCCGCTGGTCGCCATGAAATGGTTGATGCTGGCTCAACCGAAGCTGCCAGTGACTGGATGGCGACCGCGATCCGTCATTGTTTTGATCTCTCCCGTGAAACCTTCCATAGCGCGCTGATCAAAGTGCAGGACGATCATTGGGTATGGTATTTCAATCAACATCATATCATGACCGATGCACTGTCCGGCCGATTGATTTTTGACGCCGTTAAGTCTGCATACTTTGGAAACCAAACTCTGGACTTACCGAGTTTTCTGACCAATCACGCAGACGTTTCGGCTGAGAACGCGGAGTACTGGCGCTCGGTCGCGACGCACCCAAAAGCCCTGCCGCGCCTGTATGGTCGTAGTTTAGACGGCACAAGCGCCGCGTCGGTTATGGTGACCCAACGCCTCGACGATGCGCGTATGCAACGGCTTGACGATTTACTGACCCAAAAGGGCTTTGGTGGCCTAAGCCGCCAGCAAGCGCTTTTCAAAGTGTTCTCGGCTGTAATGACGGCATGGATGCATCGGGTTTCCGCGCAATCGAACATTCCGTTGGGCATCGTGAGTCATGGACGCGCAAACCTAAACGCGCGCGCGACAGCTGGGTGCTTTATTGAGCTGTTCCCTCTGGAAACCAACGTGACCGACGGCATGCGCTTCAGCGAGTTACACGGTCAAATATCGCAAGACCTTTTACAGGTTTTGCGGCATGCCTCCCCCGGAAGCAGCGATGCGAATAATCTAACGCGGTTCAACACTGTCGTGAATGTTATTCCCGCCCAATTCGACGCTTGGGGCGATACCCCAGTCGATGTCGAGTGGCTCGACAGTGGTTGTATGGATCAGCGCCACGCCGCGCGCTTGAACGTGCTGGAACTGGCCGCTAGTGCCGGAATCGACTTGGCAATTGCCTTTAATACCAACGCCTTCGATGCGTCCCTAAGGGCTGCCGCGCTACGCCATATCCTGACGTTGCTGGACGCCTTCCTGCAGGATCCGGAAACGCCGATCGGCCACGTCGCACTGGCGACACCCGATGACAGCGCGGCACGCGCGACCAAACGCGGCCTGACTGACGCACGTCCGGTTAATGATGTTGTATCTGCTTTCGAGGCGTCCTGTGCGCATGACCCGCAAGCAACTGTGATTGAAGATGGTGGTCATACTGTCAGCCGCGAAGACCTGTCGCAAAAAGTAGATGCCATCGCTGAAGTTCTGCTGGCAAAAGGCGTGTTGCCCGGAGATAGGGTCGGTGTTCACCTGGATCGCTCTGCTGATCTGGTCGCAAGTCTTCTGGCGATCCTGAAAATCGGAGCGAGCTTTGTTCCGTTGGATCCCGATCAGCCCGCCGCCAGGCTGGCTGAGATAGAAACGTTGGCCGATGCGCGCCTTGTCCTGACCCAAACCGACATGCACTGGAACGGAACGTCCGATGCCGTCGATGTCACGAGGATCGCCACCCGTCCGAACCAGTCTGTGGAACCCGGTCCGGAAACACATCCGGCTTATGTGCTATTCACTTCCGGCTCTACTGGCACACCAAAAGGCGTGGTGATTTCCCGCGCGTCGCTTGCGCGCTATGCAATGTGGGCTCAACAGACTTTTGGCGAAAGTGACACGGCAAGCTGGGCGCTGCATTCAGCGATTGGTTTCGATCTGACACTAACTTCGATCTTTGCGCCGTTGATGACAGGCGGAAAAATCAAGGTGTACCCCGGCAAATTGGCCGTTCTGGACGTGTTCGCAGACAATGCGGTTGATGTGGTCAAGTTGACCCCGGCTCACCTTCGCCTTGCACTGGAAACCGACCTTCAACCGGGTTCGATCCGCGCACTTGTACTTGGGGGTGAGGCTCTTAGCACCAGTTTGGCAAGCCACGCCAAAGCCGCACTTGGAACGCAGTTGAAAGTCTTCAACGAATACGGCCCCACAGAGGCTACGGTCGGCTGTATGGTTCACGAGTTCGATCCTCCCGCGGACACGGATGCGACCGTTCCGATAGGCAGGCCGGCTGCTGACACGGCGATTTATGTGTTGGATGATGCTGGCAACCCAGTGCCAGATCATGTGCAGGGAGAGCTGTTCATCGCGGGGCAGGACAGGCTTGCCTTGGGATACCTGAACCGTCCGGATGAAACCGACGCTGCCTTTATCGACAATCCTTTCGCGCAGGGACGTATGTACCGCTCGGGTGATTTGGCGTCGGTGCGGCCAGATGGTGTCGTGCTCTATCATGGTCGCAACGATGCGCAGCTGAAACTCAATGGCATCAGGATCGAAACCACCGAGATTGAAGCCCAGACCCTGAAACTGCCGGGCGTTCTGCATGCCGCTGTCAGCGTGTACGATCAAGAGGCTGCCAAAGAGATCCAATGCCGCACATGCGGTGTTTCAAAATCCTTACCACAGACCGAATTTTCGGACCCCACTCTGTGCAAGACATGCGCAGAGTTCGATGCCTACAGCGCCAAGGTCGATAGCTATTTCGGCGACGCTGAAGAGTTTGCAGAAATCCTCAACAGCCGCAAACAGGCCCGAACCGGCCCATATGACTGTGTCATGCTGTTATCCGGCGGCAAGGACAGCACCTATGCGCTCAGCCGATTGGCAGAGGTGACCCCCAATGTGCTGGCCGCGACACTCGACAACGGGTTCATTTCAGACGGCGCGAAAGCAAACATCGACAAAATCGTCAAAGCACTGGGGATCGACCACCGTTGGCTAACGACACCGGCCATGAACGACATCTTTGTGGACAGCCTGAAGCGGTATTCCAATGTGTGTCAGGGCTGCTTCAAAACGATTTACACGCTTGCTTACGAACTCGCGCGCGATGTAGGCGCGCCGACCATTGTGACAGGCCTGTCACGAGGCCAATTGTTCGAAACTCGGCTAACACCTGAGCTGTTTGCGCGCGCCAACGCGTCTCGCAGTGAGATCGATGACATGGTTCTGCAAGCGCGACGCAGCTACCACCATGTGCCCGATGTTGCTGCGCAACGTCTGAACGGCACTCTGTTTGATGGTGATGACCTGATCGGCAAGATCGAGGTCGTGGATTTTTACCGCTATTTCGACGTTCCCATGAGGGAGGTCTACGAACATCTGGAAGGATCTGTCGGGTGGAGTCGCCCTATGGATACAGGCCGGTCCACGAATTGCCTGATCAACGATGTTGGCATCCACGTGCACAAAGTCACGCGAGGCTATCACAACTACGCCTTGCCCTATAGCTGGGATGTGCGGCTGGGACACAAGCAACGCAACGATGCCTTGGAAGAGCTGGATGACAGCATTGACGAAGCCCGCGTTTCGGAAATTCTGGACGAGATCGGTTTTGAAGCACCTGTCGAGCCTCAGTACAAAACGCGCGCCTTGGTCATGTATGTGCGCACGGACGGCTCTGTCACGCCGCAAGACATTCGATCCCATCTTTTGGGCACGCTTTCACGCGAGGTTGTGCCGGATCACATCATTCCGGTTGATCGAATTCCTCTGACACCCAACGGCAAAACCGACTTCAACGCTTTGCCGACACCCGAACTGATGCAGCTTGATAAAGGTCCTGTAGTCGACGTCGACGATAGCGAACTGAGTGACATCGAACGCAAGCTCGTTGAAGTGTGGCGACGGGTTCTTGGTCAGGCGGGGCTTGGCATCCGTGATAATTTCTATGACCTGGGCGGGGATTCCTTGCGCGCGATCCAGATTTCGACTCAATGCGCGTCTCTCGGTCTTCAAGTGCGGCCGCAGGACATCTTCCGGCATCAGACGGTCGTGAAACTCGCAAGCAACACAACAGCACAACCCGCGCACGACCCAAAAGCGCCGCCACCTGCGGCACGTGCACGACGCAACCTGTCAAGCCGCGACAAAGCGCAACTCCAGAATCTGTTCGGAAAGAAACGCGATGGATGATGGCGCATTTGATCTCGATGGGGTCGACGATGTCTTTGCCCTGAGCCCCGCACAGCAGGGGATGCTTTACCATTCGGAAGCCGAACCGGGGACCGGAGTTTACGTTGGCGTATTGGATTGTACGCTCCCCGACGATCTGGATGAAACTCGGTTCTATCAGGCTTGGGCATCAGTGGTCGCGCGCCATGACGCCCTGCGCAGCGTGTTCGTCTGGGCAGGTGTCGACGCACCGCTCCAAGTGGTCATGTCCAGTTGCGACATCACGTGGGAACGACCAGAGGCTGACCTGCCCGAAACGGATGGGCGGCTTGATCGGGACTATGTTGAATCGATCAGGATGCAGGGGCTGGATCTGACCAAACCGCCCGCGATGCGCTTCATTCTTGGGCGACTTCCGTCAGGGCAGCGTTGTTTCCTGTGGGTCTGCCATCACGCACTGGTGGATGACTGGTCGCAAGCGCTTGTTATGATGGAAGTTCAGGGCGTCTATGCCAAGACAGCCAAGTCGGAAGACGCGGAGCCCGTTCCCTATGGCGTTTTCGCAGAATGGCTACGTGATCGAGATTCAGAAGACGACGAGGCGTACTGGCAAAGCCATTTCAGCGGGTTCGACACGCCAACCCGACTACAGCTGCAAACACCGCTGAATGTGGATGCCGTCCCATTGCGTGGGTTTACAGAACGGCAATTGGATGCGGCTGCGTCGCAAGCCTTGATCGATATGGCCCGGAAGGAACGGGTGACTCTGGCGTCCGTCGCAACCGCAGTCTGGGCCGCAGCGCTCCACCGGTTGAGTGGCGAAGACGATTGCGCATTTGGTCTCGCTGTGACCCAGCGCCCTCCCGAACTCGGGGATATGGACCGCGCGATTGGGAATTTCGTGACCACAATGCCCGCGCGGATCAGCATCGACGAGCATCCCGATTTGCGCGCGTTGATCGGCCATGTTCATGAATTCGTTCAAGAGGCACAGCCGCGCAGTGGCATCGCGCTTTCAAGGCTCCAACAGATAACCGGACAGCCACAGGATACACCGCTGTTCGACTCCATCCTGTCCATCAAACAAGATGCTATGGCAGCATTGGATGCTGGGGGAACCGCGCTGTTTCAGGACCCCGCCATCCAGTTCAAAAGTAACTTCCCCTTTGCGATGGTCGTCATGCCCGGCGACGAAATCACGTTGCGGGTCATCTACAATCCCAAGTCCTACACGCAAGATGCAGCAACGGCAGCGCTTGACGTCTTCGAGGCTGCCTTGCGCGCTGCGCCATCCTCATTGGACGCAGCACCATCAGCTTTACAGGTCACAGCTCCGGGGCAGCCGACGCCCGCGTCACAACCCATCGACGTGTCAAACCTGGAACCAATTCACACTCAGATTTTGCGTCATGCCGACGCGCAACCAGATGCCCCGGCAATTGTCACCTCCTGTGGCGAGCTCAGCTACGGCGCATTGAAGACCCGCGCAACCAGTTTGGCCCAACGGCTTGTCTCAGCCGGCTACGGGCCGGGAGACCGCGTTGGACTCTACTTGGATCGCGGCAGCGATGTGCCGGTGGCAATGCTTGGCTGTCTGATGGCTGGCGTGGCGTATGTGCCTTTTGACGCTGCTTTCCCGCAGGCGCGCCTTGATACAATGATTAAGGCGGCACGTTTGGCAACGATTGTAACGACGCATTCACATATCACGTTGCTTCAGGGCAAAACGCCCATCCTCGACCTACATGAAGACGAGGACCTTGGTGACGTCCGGTTGCCAGATGTTTCCCTTGATGACGCAGCCTATGTGATGTTCACCTCCGGTTCGACCGGACAGCCCAAGGGTGTCGTGATTGGTCATGGCAACCTCGCGGCGTCAAATGCTGCGCGCCCTGTCTGGTATCAAGAGACACCGGACGCGTTTCTGCTGTTGTCCTCACATGCCTTTGATAGCTCTGTTGTTGGGCTGTATTGGACATTGTGTTCAGGCGGCACGCTGCACATCCCAACACATGACGAGGCGCGCGAAACCAACCATTTGATTGGTATGGTGCGCGAGGAGCGCATCAGCCACATGCTGTGCCTGCCATCGGTCTATCAACTGCTTCTCGACACAGACCCAGACGCGTTGAAGACCTTGAAAACCGTCATCGTAGCCGGTGAAGAAGCGACGGGAGCCGTTGTGAGCGCCCATCGCTCAAGCGGGCTGTCGGCTCGTTTGGTGAATGAATACGGACCGACCGAGGCAACGGTCTGGAGCACTATTGCCGATATTACCAAGACGCGCAGCGACGAACCGGTACCCATTGGCGCGCCAATTCCCGGTGCGCGCGTATTTGTCGAAGACAGCCGTGGTCGCACGGTACCGGATGGCGTTCCCGGTGAGTTGTTGGTCGCCGGACCCGGCGTGGCGCAGGGGTATTTCGACTTACCGGAAGAAACCGCCGCACGGTTCACCACGCGAGATGGTGTAGCAGCCTATCGCACGGGCGATTTAGTGCGCCGCCGTTCAGATGGGACGTTGACCTATATCGGGCGCGCCGACGCACAAGTTAAACTGCGCGGATACAGGGTGGAACTGTCTGAAATAGAAACACATTTGGCGGCACGTCAGGACCTGCGTGAAACGGCTGTTGCCCTTCACGGAGACCGGCTTGTTGCCTATCTGGTGGCAAATGACGATGCCCCGCTGAACCCCGAAAGCATGCGGGCGTACTGTGCCGCAGCTTTGCCAGACTACATGGTTCCCGCGCAGTTCACGTTGCTCGATTCCCTGCCCAGAACGCCCAACGGGAAGGTCGACCGCAAGGCGCTGCCTGCTCCTCAAGATGCGGAACCGGCAGACTTTGTCGATGCGACAACGCCAACGGAATCCGTTTTGGCGGAAGTCTGGCGCAAGGTTTTGTGGATGGAGCGCAAGATCGGCATGACCGAGGATTTTCATGACCTCGGCGGCCACTCGTTGATTGCGATGCGGCTGGTCAATGAAATCGAGCAGACTTTTGACATTCGCGTGCCACTGGCTCGGTTGGGACGGATCACAACAGTCGCAGAGCAGGCAAAACTGCTGGAAGCTCTCCGCCGTGAGCCTGCGACAAAACCACAAACCTCACAACAAGGCGGTGATACACCGTCAGTCCTTGCCGGATTGACTGACGACGAAGATCAACAGTTACAAGTGCTGACCAACTCATGGCGTGCACCAGCCGCGCGGGACGGCTTCAAGATTCGTGTCGCGCATGAGTCCGGCACCCAGCCGCCACTGTTTTTCTGTTTCCTTAGTGAGTACAGCTTCAATCAATTGGCGGATCACTTGGGGCCAGATCAGCCGATCTATGCCATGCGCGGTGTGAACTCGATCATCCCGGTCACGGGCGAGGAGATGTTCGAAGACAACATGCGCCGGGCCGCAATCACCTACCTGCCAGAGGTCTTGGAACTGGCTGGCGATGGTCCAATTTACCTTGGCGGGTATTGTCAGGGTGCAACGTTGGCGATGAACCTGGCTGCGCTGCTGACCGCCCTGCAAAAGCCGGTGGCAACGGTCATCTCGATCGAGAAATCTCCACCCGTCGCCTTCCCCGGCCACGTGGACTTCATTTTTGCCGAAAATGGTTTCCTAAACCCATACCAGCACTTTGACGCACCCGAACAAGTTTGGGATCGCCGGCACGGTTCTCATACGTTCGAATTGGTACCCGGAGAGTATGGGACTGTGTTCCGCCCCCCCAACATCCTGCAAATGGGTGCTGTGATCCGGAAACGCTTGCGCGCGGCTCAAACTGCGACGCTTCACAGCCTTCCGCGGTCGGCGCGGGCGATTTCGTGGATTTCTGCTGGTTTGCCGCCTCGTTTGGCACCGGGTGACACTGTGACAATTGCCGTTCAGTTCAAAAACGACAGCCCACATGTCTGGAACACAACCGATCAGACAGGACTGCGCGTTCGTGCGGATTGGCTGGATCAGGCTGGCGCGCCTCTGGATCTGCCGCCTGCTTACGGAACGCTGTTTGACCCCGTGGCACCCGGAGAAACGCGATCCGTTGCGCTCCACATCACAGCTCCCGAGCACACGGGCGCAGTCAGTCTTTCGCTGGATATGATCGAAGAAGGTGTGGCGAAGTTTTCTGCGATGGGGAACGACACACTGGTGCTCAGCACTGTGCTCTCATCAGATACGGAACGGCGTGCGGACGCTGCACCACGTGCCGAAACGGCGCAGGAACCGGCGCAGGAAGATGCGATCCAGACAGCCCGTGGGCTGATCCGTTCCAAAGACTTCGCAGGCGCGGATCGCACCTTGCACGCGGCCGCTTTGCTGGACCCGACGTCAGACGCGCTTTTGTTGGAACGCGCCCGGTTGTGCCAGTCCCGCGGCCAGCACGCCAAAGCATTGATGCTGTTGCAAAAAGCAAAGCGTCTTGATGGTCCGTCACTTGCGGACGTGAACGCCACACTGGCCCATTTTTATTCGCCGCGCGGCTTGGCGCACGCGGTTTACCATTGGGCCAAGCGCCCGAGAGCCAAGGATTAACCCCATGTCAAACATACGAAACCAACGAAAGTTATCAGCCATGACCTTTTTGCGTCTTTTCTTCGCACTGGTCCTGTCGGTCCTGTTCGTCCAACAGGCCGCCGCACACCGGTCCAACGAAAGTTATGTGTATTTCCAGGTCAGTGACGACGCTGTCACCGGCCGGTTCGAAGCCACTTTGGCGGACCTCGACAAGCTGCTTTCGCTCGACAGCGATGGCAACGGAACAGTTGAGGAAGCCGAAGCCCGCGCCAAAGAGGCCGAGATTTACAATTACCTCGCTCCTCGGCTGAAGATCGAAAACGCAGGTCAGGCGCTGACTCTAGTACCGGCGGGCCTCGATTTTCTGGATGCGGGTGCGCAGGGCAACTTCGCGCAAGTTAAGTTCGACGTTGAAGGCCTCAGTACTGTGCCTGATGCACTGGATCTGCACTATGAACCGCTCCTTGATCTGGACCCAAGCCATTTCGGGTTCGTCCTGATCGAAAGCAACACACGGCTTGGTCTGGAAGGGAACGAAGCCTATGTCTCGCTGACGTTTGATGGCGGTGATGAGGCGAAGTCGCTGTCGCTGGTGGGCGAGCCTTGGGGCAAAGTGTTCTTGGAATTCGTCGAACACGGCATCTGGCATATTTGGCTTGGATTTGACCACGTGATCTTCCTGATCACATTGCTTTTGGCATCTGTCATGGGAGCTGCTGGCAGCCGATGGGAACCGCTCGACAACTTTGGCTCCGGTCTTTGGAACGTGGCCAAGATCGTGACGATCTTTACCATCAGCCACTCGGTCACGCTCACGCTGGCGGCTTTCAACATTTTCACCCTGCCAATCGCCTTGGTCGAAGCGATTATTGCGGCGTCCATCATCGCGGTGGCCGTGATGAATATGTTCCCCACGTTGCACCGTCACATGCTTTGGATCGTGTTTGTCTTTGGCCTGTTCCACGGCTTTGGCTTTGCGAATGTGCTGGCCCCGCTGGCGCTTGATCCCACACGACAGGCGGTCGGTATTCTGGCCTTCAACCTCGGGGTTGAGATCGGGCAGCTTGCCATCGTGATTGTCGTATTCCCGATCCTGTGGATGATCCGCCGTTGGGTGGGTTATCAGTTCACAGCATTCCGTCTTGGAACAGCCGCGCTGGTCGTGATTGCAGGCATGTGGTTCGTTGAACGCTCCTTCGGGGTGGATATCAACGTACGCGGCACAATTGCACAATTGACCGGCTCGCAATCGTGACGGGATACCCAAACCTCTCTGCGCCGCTGGTAACGGCGGCGCAGGACTGGCCGGAGCGTCCTGCGTTTCGGTGCAAAGGCGATGTGCTCAGCTATGGAGAGCTTTGGGAGCGCGCCTGCGCAATTGCCGGACAACTGCACACGCATGGCGTGCAACCCGGAGACCGCGTTGGCATCGCGATGACAAAGGGCGTGGAAATGCCCGTCGCCATCCATGCCATCTGGCTGATCGGCGGAGTGTTTGTTCCACTGGACCCAACTGCGCCGCCTGCGCGGCTGGCTGGCATCATGGCAGATTGCGGGATTGCGGTGATCCTAAGCACTGCTCGGAACACAAACCTAAGCGATAGTCTCACCGCTTTGCATCCGGCCATTGTTGTTGGCGTGGACGAAGCACACCCGGTGCCCGCAGATTTCGCGGCACACGAAATCCAGCCCGACGATCTGGCCTATATCATCTTTACGTCCGGCTCGACTGGAACGCCCAAAGGGATATGCCACACGCATCGCTCTGGCCTTGGCTTTGCGGAAACATGGGTAAGCCAATACGGGCTGCACGCTGACGATGTGTTCTTCAACACAGTGCCTCTGCATTTCGACTTTTCGCTGGCTGATTTCCTGTGCCCGCCCATGGTAGGGTGCGTGACCGAACTGGTGCCCGAACCGGTCTTGATGTTCCCCGCGAGCCTTGCCGCTTTGCTCGATCAATCCCGTGGTACAATTTGGTCGAGCGTGCCCTACAGCTTCATTCAGCTGGCCGAACGCGGCGCTCCGGACACGCACGATATGACCCGTCTGCACTGGCTGATCTATGGCGGTGAACCAATGCCCCCGACCAGCCTGCCCCTGCTGCGTGCGACTTTCCCGAATGCGGTGATTTCCAACAGCTATGGCCCAGCAGAGACAAACCAGACCTCTGAGTACACTGTGCCCGTCGATCACCCGACCGACCGGCCGATTCCAATTGGCCTCCCCTCCCCACATGCGCAGTTCCTCGAACAAGACGATGAGCTGTTGATTGCGGCGACCTCCCTCATGCGAGGATATTGGAACCGCCCCGACCTGAACGCAGCTGTGTTCGTGGACATCGATGGCACGCGATACTACCGAACGGGCGACCGGGTTCGTCTGGGCGATGATGGCTTGTGGACCTTCGCGGGTCGCGAGGATCGTCAGATCAAAATTCGCGGCAACCGGATTGAGCTTGATGAAGTCGAAATGGCGCTTGCCGCCCATCCGGACGTTTCAGAAGCCGCAGCTATTGCGGCAGCCGACAAGCAAACCTTGCGCGCCTTCGTAACGCTCACCCCCGGTGCGACAGCAACCGAAGCCGACATTCTCATACATTTGCGCGGCCTCCTTCCCGGATACGCCGTACCCGACACCCTTACCATCCGGTCGCAATTCACAAAAACCAGCACCGGCAAAATCAATCGACGATCCCTGTTGGAGGACGCCACGTGACCATCCCCGCCCCTGCTGAGATTCAGCAATTCATCTCTGACACGTTCCTGAACGGGCGCAGCATTACACCAGACGAAGATCTGTTGCTTTCCGGCTTGCTGGATTCACTTGGTGTGATGACGCTTGTGTCTTTCATCGAAAAGCAAACGGGCCAGAAAATTCCCGCGCAGGACATCACGCTGGAAAACTTCACCAGTGTGGACACGATCACGGCCTATCTGAATGGGGCTTCCGTATGAAGGATCAGATACAAGACCTGTCCGACATCTTCTTTCACCTTGGGCGCGATATTCTTAGCACCGAAGTTGAAGAGCGTGACAAACGTGGTGCCAAGGACCAAAGCGATTGGCTACCGCTTTGGAACGCTGCCGCGAAAGCAGGTGCGTTTGGTCTTGTACTGCCAGAGGAATACGGAGGCTTGGGGCTTCCCATGCTCGATGCCGTGCGAATCCTGCACCGGTTGGGCGAAGGTTGCCGGGACAACGGCATGCTGCTGGCGATCAATGGTCAGCTTTGGGCGATGCAGATGTCGATTTTCGAATTTGGCTCTGACGCACAAAAAGCACGGTGGCTGCCGGGCATGATCGATGGTTCCACCATCTGTGCCCATGCCGTCACAGAGGTGAACTCTGGCTCCGACGTCACCGGGATTGAAGCGCGGGCTGAAAAGATCGATGGGGGCTACCGCATCACCGGCGAGAAAATCTGGATCGGCATGGCCCCGGGCGCAACCGTCGCGCAGGTCTTTGCCATGACTAACCCGGATGTAGGATATTGGGGCATGTCTGCGTTTCTTGTGGATCTCGACTCCCCCGGGATCACACGCGGCGAAGCCTACGACAAGGTTGGCCATCGCACGGTCCCCGCGGGTCAGTTGAGCTTTGATGGAGTCGAAGTGCCCGACGACGCCTTGTTGGCACGCGAAGGCGCGGGCCACGCGATCTTCACACGCTCGATTGATTGGGAGCGGCGCTTCATCTTCACAAGCCATGTTGGCGCCATGAAACGCATGATCGCAGACAGCATCGCGTTTTCGCAATCCCGCGCCCCCGGTGGCGTTCCGATTTCCAACCATCAAAGCGTTGAAAACCGCCTTGCCGATATGCAACTGCGCTATGAACAATCGCGCCTGATGGTCGAACAGGCCGCTCGCGAGGCGGACGCCGGCATCGACAATCGCATGACCGCACCGCTTGCCAAATTGGGCGTCGCGGAAGCACTGCTCGACACAGCGCTCGATGCCCAGCGCTTGCGCGGCGGTGCAGGATACCTGACCGGAGAGGTCGAACGCATGGTGCGTGATATGTCCGGCACAATTACGCTGGGCGGAACGTCTGACATCCAACGCCGCCTTATCGCCGCCTACCAACGCGCCGGAGTGTGAGCCTTCCGTGCTAGACGACATTGAGAACTGGATTTCGACCCGACTTCCTTCGGGTTCAGCCTGCCGCGTTGCACGTATCGCAGATCACACAGATGCGCTTTTGCCGACAGAGACAGACGCAATCGCCAAAGCGATCCCCCGCAGACGCGCAGAGTTTGCAACGGGGCGAATCCTAGCAAGGGATTGCCTTGCACAGATCAGTGAAACTCCTGTCGCTATTCCGGTCGGGATGCGTCGGCAACCTGCATGGCCAGATCACCTCACTGGCAGCATCACGCATATTGGCGATCTCTGTGCTGTGGCTCTTGCGCCCTTGTCGAGTTGTCGTTCCATAGGCCTTGATCTGGCCATCTGCGCGGATGTGGATGCCCGAATATCCGAACGAACGTCAACGTCCGCGGAACTGGAACGCAATGGCTCAGACGTGCCGGGGAACTGTCTGCACGCTTGCTTGTTTTCCATACGTGAATCGATTTTCAAGGCGTATTATCCAAGCACTGCCAGTGAGTTGGATTTTGCGGACGTAACGCTTGATCTCAACGGCTCGACCGGGCAGTTCGTGGCGGACATAATCAATGACGAACGGCCAGACCTATTTGGACAGAGGCGCATTTCAGGTCATTTCGCTGTCTTTGACGGATACGCCATCACGATTGTCGTCGTGCCATAAATGCGCGACGGTCAGGGCGTTCTCGGCAAAAATTGGGGTCGTTTCATCAGGCTCTGTCTCAAAAACCAAGCCAGCCTGCTCATGAACCAAAACACGCGTTGACGCTCCACGGCTTTGCAAAACCATCGGCAGTATCTGAGACAGCAAGGCCGGTGGGTGGAACATGAACACAAGTGTTGCCGCTTCGATGTCAGATGGTTCAGCAAGTCGGGGATGAACGGTGATCCGATCTTCAAAGCCTGCGTCACGCACACGTGCTTCGGCGCGTTTTGCAAGCGGCTGGTTGCGCTCCACACCAATTGCACGGCACCCAGTTTGCCGAACAGCTTCCACCAGAATTCGACCGTCCCCGCATCCGATGTCCAATAGACAATCCTGTGGTCCTAGTCCGGCAAATTCGAAAAGTCGTTGAGACAACCCAGCAGGCGTCCCAAGGCTAACCGTAGCAAGGAACGTATCCGCCTCATCCGCCAAGTTCCGTTTGGAGATCTTTTGGTACAAAACCCTAACGGGGCGCACCCACGGATACATCCACCCAAGCCAAGCAGGCAGACGCAAGAACCCATAGTCCAACATATTGGGGCGAAGCCGATCCACCAAGCGACCAGTTGCTTTTTGATCTCGCCACTGCAGCGTCAGCCGGAATGTGTTTTCACCGCTTTGCATCAGGGTAATCTGGCACTCGAAACGCGCCAGACTGCGCGCTGCACCCGGGCTGAACAACTTCGCTACTGGATACCCAAGGTTTTGCGCGACTTTCAGCAAACGTGGGACGTCTTCGGGTGCAACGAAAGCCTTCATTGCGTGAAACTGACGGGCTGTTTCAATGCGTTGAACAGGAACCCCCGCTTGCTTGCAGGCCGCTTCAAACTCCAATCGCGCAGCATCAACTTCCATCGCAATGGTCGCCAGCGTATTCTTGGCGTTCGTGACGCGTTCGCAAGAAGATTGCGTCTCAAGGAACTCCGCCAAACGGTGCTCATGAATCGCCGCTGCAATGCGCGCTTTGTCAGGGTCGGTCATTTTTTCCTCACAAGGCATGCTTTTGGCCAAAGCGGTTCCCGCCGCAAGCGTATCAAACCAGAAGCGTAGCGTTCGTCAACAATCTGACCAACAGATCGGTCGTTTCTATGGTAGGTGGCTTCGGTTTTGCTGGAATACTGAAGGTTCAAAATTTTGACAGCATATCCTTGGCACCAATGCCTCTACCAACCAGTAGGTTTTCCGTGTCAAGAAGTATTCGCAGCCAAAACGGAAAACCAGGTTCAAAGTAATGTGATTAGATTGCCTACCAATCAGTAGATATACATTTTTTAGTCGGCAAGCTTAAACCAGCGCCCAGGCCGGAAACCATCACAGAGGAGTATCCATCATGAAGATCTATGACATCGAAGGCTTTCCAAACCCTGCCCGCATTCGCATTGCATTGGCGGAAAAAGGCGCGACTGCAGATGCTGAGTTTGTTCCAGTAGACGTCCTTGGTGGGGAGCATCGCACGGAAGCCTTTCGCCAAAAGAACCCGGATGCCGTTGTGCCGTGCTTAGAACTCGACGATGGCACCTGTATTGGGCAATGCAACGCGATCACGGAATACATTGATGCCGCATACAGTGAAGGACCTTCACTTACCGGGACCGACGCCAAACAGCGCGCCCGCATTTCGATGATGAATGCACGGGCTGAAATGGGGCTGCTGAACGCAGTCGGCACCTATTTCCACCATGCCACACCGGGACTTGGTCCGGACTTGGAGGTTTACCAATGCGCAGAATGGGGCAACAAACAGAAAGAAGTTGCAGCGCAAACGATGGCGTATCTGGATGACGTGTTGGCACAAAACGAATATCTTGCGGGCGATGAGTTCTCGATGGCGGATATCACCGCCTTTGCAGGCCTCAGCTTCGCCGATTTCGCTCAGGTCGAGATACCGAGCACCCTGACCAACCTCATCGCATGGCGCACAAAAGTCGCCGCGCGCCCATCAATCGCAGCCTGAACCGCATCTGCCACTCTAAAGACAAGGAACGCACTCATGGAACTGAATTCAGATTTTTCCGCCCGAGTCGTGGTGCATGCTGATCAACTTGAATGGCAGGCTTCTCCGATGGCGGGTGTGGACCGGCGCATGTTGGATCGTATTGGCGGAGAGGTCGCGCGCGCGACAACGATTGTCCGCTATGCACCGGGCAGCAAGTTTTCCGCGCACACGCACACGGGCGGCGAAGAATTCATCGTGCTCGATGGTGTGTTTCAGGACGAACATGGCGACTTCCCCGTTGGGACGTATGTCCGCAATCCGCCAACGTCAGCCCATACACCGGGGTCAGAACCAGGTTGCACGATCTTTGTGAAGCTCTGGCAGTTTGACATGGATGATCGAACGCAGTTCCGCAAAGACATGGCGGCGGAGCTTTCAACACCCAACAACGGCGTGGCGACGGCGTTGTTGCATCAAGACGACCGAGAAACCGTTACTTACTCGCATCTTGATGCTGGCGCGACACTTACCTGTGACGCCTCCGGTGGGCTTGAAATGCTTGTCATTGATGGTTCAGTCACGTCGGAAGGCGACGTTTTGTCTAAAAACAGTTGGTTACGCCTGCCAGAGGGCCACGTCTTGACTGCGACGGCTGGCGATGGAGGTGCAAAAGTCTGGATGAAAACAGGGCATTTGCCTTTTGCCAGACCGCCCGTCGTTTAACCAAATGTTCAGCCAAATCTCCCCGAGGTGCATGCCGCGTCTTGGGGAACCATATTGTCATACGACCAACCATCCGGCGTCAATTCGGAGATATGCCTTGAACCCCCACCCATCGCGCAAGGCGTCCTTTTGATGAAGACAACGACCCTGATTATTGGCGGTGGGCTGAGCGGTTTAAATCTTGCCGCGATGCTCAGCGAAGCAGGCCATGACTTTCACCTTGTGGAAGCGCGGGACCGGCTTGGCGGTCGCATTCTGACTGCGTCACAGGGGGGGCGCCAGTTTGATCTGGGGCCCGCTTGGTTCTGGCCCGGGCAGCCGCGCATTGATGCGTTGATCCAAAAGCTCGACTTAGCCCGCTTCGAGCAATACGCGCATGGCGCACTGACTTTCGAAGACGAACACGGGACTGTTGAACGAGGTCGCGGGTTTGCAAGTATGCAAGGCTCTTACCGTCTTGAGGATGGGCTGAGCGCATTGACCGACGCGATCGCCAGCCACATCCCGAATGACCGCATCAGTGTGAATTCTGTTGTGACGTCACTCCGAAAGTCTCCGCATGGTGTGACGGCAACAACGACGGGCGGCGTTGAGATAAACGCGAAAAACGTTGTTTTCGCGTTGCCTCCGCGCCTCGTGCGCCAATTCAACTTTGCACCCGCTCTGCCGTTGTCAACGCTGAATACGATGGAAAGCATCGCCACATGGATGGCGGGCCAAGCGAAAGCCGTGGCCGTGTACGACACCCCCTTCTGGCGGGAGGCTGGCTTGTCCGGCGACGCAATGAGCCGACGCGGACCAATGGTTGAAATACACGACGCGTCGCCATCAAGTGGTGGCCCATATGCGTTGTTTGGCTTTATTGGCGTCCCTGCCCAAACACGCGGTGATGCAACAGGGTTGAGGCAAGCTGTCGTCGCACAACTCACGCGTCTGTTTGGGGAACGCGCCTCCCAGCCATTGGATGTCTTTGTCAAAGACTGGGCCTTTGATCGCTTTACTTCAGCAGAAATGGACATGCAGCCGTTATACGCGCACCCGACTTACGGCCTTCCCCCTGAGCTCAAAGATGTCTGGAACGGGCGCCTGATCTTCTCGGGAACGGAAACCGCATCACACTTTGGTGGATATCTGGAAGGCGCTTTAGAAGCCTCCGAAAATGCTCTAACCCTTCTTGAAAAAGAAAAGGTCTGACGCGCTATGTCGACGGATACAAAAACTGCCCTTTTGGAGTCTGCCGAACACTTTGCTCGGGAACGTGGTTTTGACGGGTTCAGTTACGCCGACCTCTCGGAAGCCGTTGGAATCCGGAAAGCTTCGATCCACTACCATTTTCCAACGAAAGCCGCTTTGTCCGAAGCTCTTATGGACAGATATATCGAGACGCTTTCAGGCATGTGCGCGGATATCAAAGACAGCAATGCACGCGCATCCGAGCAATTGCGGGGATTGATTGCGCTTTATCGTGTGGCACTGAATGACGGGAAAACACTTTGCCTGTGTGTGTCTCTGACAACAAGCCATCGCAGTCTAAATGCGGACGTGAACGACAAGATCACAGAGTTCAGATCAATGATGATCGACTGGATTGAAGCCGTGTTTGTCCTTGGCCAAGCGGACCAATCTATCGACGGGGTCTTTGAACCAAAAAACGAAGCCCGCGGGTGCCTTGCATTGCTCGAAGGCGCACATCTCGCAGCGCGCGCGGAAGAAAACGTGACGGTGTTCGATCAGGCCTTGCAAGTGCTTCATTCACGTCTTCTCAAGTAGCAAAGCAACATACCGCCATAGATCGTCGACCTGCCCTTGTGGTTGTTCAGGTCTTGCGGACAGGTAACGACAAGTCCGAATGACACTTGTCTCAGGATCGTCTGTTCTCAACATTTTGCGCCAGAAACGCAGCGAAGAATAGGTTGCTAACGCTCATAACTGGATCACAGTTTATGCGGTCTCTTCCCTTTTTCCGCTGCGGCAAGTCCCGCACCTGCCAAAATTAAAGGCGCCGCCAGAAGAAACGCCGCTGAAAACTCGACGCCAAAAATAAACACATCCGCCAGAAGCGGCCACAAAAGAGCTATGTATTCAATGGGTGCCAGCCGTGATGCCTCTGCGTAGCGAAAAGACAGCGTCAGGGCGATATGACCGAAACCGCCAAACAGACCAGAGCCTACCAGTAGTGCCGCGGTTGGAGCATCTGGAACGATCCAACCCAATGGCAGAGTGCAAAGTGCACCGACCATGGACGCGATAACGAAGTACACCGCAATCGCGCCGGGGCTTTCCGTTCGGTTCAAGCTGCGGACCATGATCAGACCCAACGCCGACAGAAAGGCAGAGATCAACGCAAGGCCGATACCCCACAAGCGCGCGCTGTTCGTGCTCGCGCCCCCAAGTTCGGGCCAAACGAGCACAACCACCCCGGCAAACCCAACAATAACACCTGCAACGCGCCAGATCGTTAAACGCTCTGACAGGATTGCGACGGCACCGACTGCCATCAGCATGGGCGATAGCTGGGCGATAAGAAGTGCTTCTGCGAGGTTCAGATAAGACAGTGCTGCGAAAGACGTGAACAAGGCAACGGCCCCGAAGCTTGACCGCAAAAAGTGTTGGAGTGGCTTTTTGGTTGCAAGCCCATGTGGGAACTCCCGACGCACCCAAAGGAACAGGATCAAAGGAAGGATCGCAAAAAAAGAGCGAAAGAAAACAACTTCACCCAGCGGGACGCCCGGCCCGACGGCTTTGACGCAAACGAACATTCCCGCCGCCAGTAAACCCGCCAGAATGCGCAACATGATCCCTAAGGATGGGCGGTCCAAATCGCTCATTCGTTGATGCCGCGATTGGCCAAGACGTCTCGCAATGCGTCTCCGGCGAGATTTATTGATAGAACAGACACGACAACGGCAAGCCCGGGCCAGATCATTTGCAACGGTGTTGAGCGCATATGAACGCGCGCATCCAGCAACATTGCCCCCCATTCCGGGATGGGGGGCTGCACCCCGAAGCCAAGAAACCCAAGCGCCGAAATCCCGAGGATCGCGCGCGCGAACATACCCGTCCAAACCACCGTCAGCGATGGGACAAGCGACGGCAGGTAATGCCAGCGTGCTATGGACCAAGCGGGCATTCCAGCCAATTGCGCCTGAACCACGTATCCTCGGCCTTGCACCGAAAGGCCAATGCCCCGCGCCACTCGAGCATAGCGCATCCAGCCGGTGACACTGAGAGCGAAGATCAGGCTCCACGTGCCGGCACCCATCAGCCCCGCGATCACCACCGCAGCCACCAATTCGGGGAACGCCAGAAAGGTATCGGTTGTGCGCATGACGATCCAATCTGCGACTTTCCCGCCAAGTCCCGCGATCAGGCCAAGTATCGTTCCAATCAACAGACTGAGGACAGAGATCAGAAAAGCCAAGCCAAGCGACCATCGCGCGCCATGCAAAAGTCGCGAAAGAATGTCACGTCCAAATGCATCTGTACCCAAGGGAAATTCCGGGCTTGGCCCGGACAACCTATTTGGAATGTCGATCGAAGTTGGGTCATAGGGCGCAAGAAGTGGCCCAAAGACCGCGACACAAGCAAGGCCGCAAACAACGACAAGAACACTACGCATCTTGCGGCCCAATGCGTGGATCAATCACCCGGTAGAGGAGGTCGATCAGCAGGTTGACCACGACAAACACCAATGCAGTCAACACAACCACCGCCTGCACATGCGGGAAGTCTCTTGCTGTGATGGCTTGTACAAGGAACGAGCCAAGCCCCGGGCGGCCAAAGATCACTTCCACCAGCACCGCGCCCTCCAGCAGAAAAGCCAGTTCGAGCCCAAAGACGGTGACAACGGGGATCGCAGCATGAGGCGCCACATGGTCACGCGCCAAACCTTTTGGGGAAACCCCGCGCCGTCGGATTGCAGGCAGAAACGGTTGGCCCCGCGCCTCCAGAATACCCGAGCGGATGATCCGCGTGAAAGAAGCTGCAACGCCTAGCCCTAGAGTAACAGCTGGTAAGACGGCATGCGCAGATGTGCGCGCGCCCATTGCCGGCAGCCAACCAAGTTGGACTGCAAACAACAGGATGAGCAGCAGCCCCAACCAATAGGCCGGGATCGCCGCACCCAAAGATGCGACAGCCACAGCACAGCGATCCAGCCACCCGCCCGGGCGTTTGGTGGCAAGAATGGCCAGCGGCAGGGATATCGCCAGACCAATGGCCAGACCCGCAAGTGCCAGAGGGAAAGTATATATGATCGCCGCCCGCAAATCCGGCCAGACCGGACGGCCCGTTACCGCCGAATACCCGAAATCGAGCCTCAGCAGCGGGCCAAGCCAAGCCCCGAAAGCCTGCCAGAAACTTGTGTTGAGCCCGACCTCTTCTCGCACCTGATCTATTACATCTTCGGTCAACAAGGCATCGAAACGCGCCATCGCTATCGCTTGGGCAGGATCACCCGGTGCATTCCAAAGCAGGGCAAAGGTCAGGATTGCTGTGCCGGACAAAACCACAACGGCGCGCATCAAAAGACCTAAGATGGCCCGTATCATGCCACGGCTTCCAGCGCGCCAAGCGCAATCGCGGCATCACGCAAGGTTCGGCAATACTCTGACTGCGGGTTCAAAGCAAAAGTCGTGGCATTGGCAACTTCTTCGATCCGCCCGTCTTTGAGAACGGCTATTTGATCCGCATGTGCAACTGCATATCCAAGGTCATGGGTGACGATCAGGGCCGCGAAACCCTCTTCTGCCTGAATTTCTGAGATCAACCGCGCCGTGTGTTTTTGCGTCACCGCATCAAGCGCAGAGAGCGGCTCGTCAAACAAAACCAGCGGTGGGGCCGCGATCAGTGCACGCAAGATACCAGCCCGCTGTGCCTGCCCAATGGAGACTTGATCCGGGCGGCGCCCGAGAAGATCCAGTGGCAACTCCAGCCCTTCACAGAGCCGTTCAAGGCGCCCATCCGGCAAAGCGATCCCTTGCGCAACAATTGGCTCCATCACAGAACGACGCAGGCTGAGCACCGGATTGAAGGCCGCACGCGGTTCCTGCATGACAAGCGCGGGACGCACCATCCGCGTGGGCGCACCATCCCAAGTAATAGAGCCAGACGAAGGTGCCAACAGGCCAAGAATAGCAGCGATCAACGTGGACTTGCCGGCACCGCTTTCGCCCACAACGGCGAGTGTTTCGCCAGCACGCAGTGACAAGGAGACATCTTCCAGTGTCACACGACGTCCACGCGTCACGACAAGGTTATTCACGTTCAGCAAGGCAGCGCCATCCAGTTTCGATGCGCGGTTAACATCTGTGCTGCGCGCGATTTCGGATGTTCAAGTATGCCTGCAGTTGATCCTTGCTCCACAAGTCGACCTTCGTCCATCACAATCAGGGTTTCCACCCTTCGCGCAGCAAGACCAAGGTCATGGGTAATCAGGATCATCGCCGTAGATTTTCCCTCAAGAAAACCACTCAACAAGTTCATAGTGGCCGCAGCTACAACTGGATCGAGTGCGGAGGTCGGTTCGTCCAGGACGATCAGGTCAGGCGTGCCAATCAGAGCCATCGCGATGACAAAGCGCTGCTGCATCCCCCGGCTCCAGCCCCAGGGGCGTTTGCGCAAGTCACTGCCTTCGATCCTGAGTGCTCGAAACAGGCTGTCCCGATCGACACTCCCGGGCTGCACGCCCAAAGCGACCTCCGCTTCGCGCCAGTGAAACGCCATCGACCGCAAGGGATCAAGCGCTTCATCGGGGCTTTGCGGGACATGCGCAACGCTGTGACCTTGTGCGCGCAGATCATCAACCAACGCATGTCCAAGTGTGGATTTCCCCGACCCGGACGCACCAACGAGGCCAATCCGGCCTCGTCGTGGAACGTCTAATGAAGTGGGATGCAGGATAGTCCGGCCCGAACGCACAGCACTCAGACCGGTCACAGTCAGTGTCATTCGGTCAACTCTGTCTCGTGCGTAATCCAATAAGTCTCGGTTGGATGAACTTGATACCCTTTCAGGCCCGATACACCAACATTGGTTTGACTGACATGGAAGACCGGGATCAAGGCGGCGTCGGCGGCGATGATCTGTTGAACTTCGTCATAGATCGCCTTGCGCTCCGCGTGTTCGAACGTCAGACGGCCCTTCTCCAGCAACGCATCCAAACGCGCATTTGCGTACCCACCGGAGTTGGAGCCTCCATCAGACTTGAGCAGCGTTTCCAGTACCGCCCCCGGATCACCTTGAGGCGTCGTGACCCAGGCTTGCAGGAACATATCCGCGTCTCCTGCTGCTATCGCATCGTTGCCTGCGCCCCATTCTCCGACCGTGATGTTGGCCTTTACACCAATGACTGAAAGGAAGGCTTGCGTTAGTTCAGCCGTTGGGGCCAAAGCCGCGCGGGACGAATACGTGACGATATCAATCTCTAACGGCGCGCCATCCAACATCCAAGTGCCGCTGTCTTTGACCGCGCCCGCCTCTTTCAACAGCGCTTCGGCTTTGGCCGGATCGTACGTCGCGGGAATGTCTGCAGCCCAGCCTTTTCCATCCGGGTAAACTGTCCCGGCAGGAACGCCCCCTACCCCAGAAAGCGCAGCCTCAACAATGCCTTGGCGATCAATGGCATAGGATACAGCTTGTCGGATCAGCGGGTTAGACATAGGACCACTGGCAGCATTTACAGTAAAGAAATAGAGCCGCGCAGTCGGTGCAGAAAACCCTTGTGCTCCAGCGTCCTTGATCCGGGTGAAGTCCGTTTCAGGATAGTTGATCACCAGGTCGACCTCGCCCGCTTCGAAAGCCAGCGCAGCGGTTGCAGGGTTGGCAGCCGCAACGACCCGGACTTCTTTCAGACCAGGTTTGCCCTGCCAATAAGACGGGTTCGCCTCAACTCTGTAAAGCTGCTCTGGCACTGCCTCTTTGAATACAAATGGGCCCGTCGCGTTGATCGGGAAAGCTTCAGACGGCTGTCCAAGGATCGCAATCCCCGGCTCTGAAAGCGTCCAAGGGAAAGCGGCGTTCGGGCTGTTTGTTTCAAAGACAACCATTTGATCGCCATCAGTCGACATGCCTGCCAAGTCGAGCAGTTTGGCAACCCGCGCGTTATGCCCTGGATGCGCCTCATCTGAAATTGGACCAATCGCATCAATCACAGCCTGAGCCGTCACAGGTGCGCCATCATGGAATGTCAGCCCGTCTTTCAAGGTCACACGCCATGTGGTTGGCGACGATTGCTCAATACTATCGGCAAGCCGGGGATAAAGGTTCATGTCATAGTCGATCCCCATCAGCGTTTCTGTCACGCCGGTCTGGTTCGACATCCATCCGTTGTAGCTGGCCCTTGGATCAGGGACCTCTGCTGTGGGGCCGAAACCAACTGAAATGGTCAGGCTCCCGTCTTGTGCAGTTGCCGGGATAGCCGTGCCGACCGCGATAACCGCGGAGCAGGCCAGTCGAGAAAAGAATGACATGGAGTTTTCCTTCAGGTGATAGAATTGAGCTTGGAAACAGTGGATTGCTGATCGCGCGCGAGGGTTTTTGCCTCTGCCTTGCTGAGCAAAGCCAACGCCTCCGCATCGGACAGACCTTTGGCGCGTGATTTAGACCAGATGCGGCGAACAGACGTCGCAGACCACGGCAATGCCGCTTGTGACACCCAACGTCGCACAGGCGCGGGCAGACCATCAAAGGATGCCATAGGTCCACCTGATCGCCGTCTACGACGGAGACTGCATTGCCCAAGATTGCGGCTCATCCTGCAGCCTCGATGCCTTTGTGATTTGGGGCGAAGAGCCGTTCAAAGACTGACGCAGTCAACATTCTGGCATTCCTCTGGCAGCAACAAACTTCACGTAACTTACCCAGTTACTAGACGAACGCAACCGCAATTGTTACGTGTTACGTCGAATACAAGGAACCCTGTAAATGAAGCGTAACAGCCGCCTTGCCCTCGCGCTCCATACGCTGAGCCATATGGCGGGCGATCCGAACAGAACGCGCACTTCAGCCAGCATTGCGGATCACGCAGGAACCAATCCGGTTGTGGTCCGTCGGGTTTTGGGAAAGCTGCGGCAGGCGGGCTTGCTGACATCCGAAAAAGGCCATGCAGGCGGCTGGAAACTGGCTAAACCGGCTGAGCTTATCTCTTTGGCCGATATCTATTTGGCACTGGACGAACGCTTGGTGTCAGGCGGAGAGCCAAACGAACCTCCCTCGCACTGCAATGTCGAAACAACGCTCCAGTCACGCGTCACGGATGTCCTTGAAGAGATCGAAGAAAGTCTGGTTGAACGGTTGCGCGAGACCTCGATCCTTGACCTCCACCCAGAGTCCTGCAGCTATTGCGACACTTGAACGCTCTGCTGCTTGCTTGAAAGTTTTGCATCGATGAAGGATGCAGAACGCCGACTTCTCGATATTCGGGTGAAGCTGCTACAATTCAACAGTCGAGCGCACTGCCAAGACGAAGAAAGACCCAAAAAGCATGATCAATCCAGCGGCGGAAATCATCTTCCACAACTATCCGCAATCGCCAGTAGCCGAAAAGGTGCGCGTGGCCTTTGGCCTGAAAGGCCTGACATGGCGCGATGTCGAAATCCCACGTCTGCCACCGAAACCGATGTTGACGGCGCTTACCGGAGGGTATCGACGCACCCCTGTCATGCAGATTGGTGCGGACATTTATTGCGACAGCCAATGCATCCTGCGCGAGCTTGAACGTCGTCATCCAACGCCAACCTTCATGCCAACAACCGAAGCCGGTTTGATGTGGTGTTTGAGCCGGTTTACCGATGGTGATTTCTTCTCGTTGGCGGTCAAAATCGTTCTTGGGTCGGCGGGTGATGATCTCCCCAGTGACTTTGCTGAAGACCGCGGACGCCTATACATTGGTGAAAACTGGGCCGAGGGACTTAAACGCGCCAACGCACAGCTTCCGCATCTCGTGGCGCAGATGCGGGCGCCTTTGTCTTGGATGAATGCCCAGTTGAGCGACGGACGCGCATTCTTGCTGGGGGCCGATCCAGCGGCCATTGACGCGCAGATGTACCATTGCGTTTGGTTTGTGCGCGGGCGGTGGAGCGGCGGACCCGCGATGCTTTCCGAGTTTCCAGACTTGTTACGATGGGAGGAAAACGTGCGCGCGATTGGGCATGGCACGTCAACCGCGATGAGCGCCGAAGATGCAATTGATCGCGCCAAGAATAGCGAACCAACTTCGAACACTGGTGTCGCCGACCACGATCCACAGGACCTGCAAGTCGGTACTGTTGTGACGGTCAGCCCGGATGTCGATGGCGGCGAACAACCCGTTGAAGGCACAGTGCGCTATGCAGATGCGGACACTATTTCGATCCTGCGCACGAGTGATGATGTGGGAACGGTCTGTGTTCATTTCCCACGCGCCGGATACCGCGTCACTGTTACCTAACCGGAAGCCTCATGCCGCATCCTGACTTAGCGGAACGCCCGGGCTGTTTCCGGTAACCACAGCGCGATTTCGGGGATGATAAAGACCAAGACGATCAATACGAACTGCGCGATCACAAACGGGATTACCCCCTTGTAGATAGAGGACAATCTGACATCCGGCGCCATGCCTTTGATGACGAACACGTTCATGCCAACCGGCGGTGTAATCAGCCCCAATTCTACAACCATCACAACGATTACGCCAAACCAAACTGGATCAAACCCAAGGTTCGTAATGATCGGGAAGAAGATAGGAACCGTTAGCAAGATCATCGCTAAGGCATCCAGAAAACAGCCCATCACCAGATAGATCAACAGAATGATCGCCATGACGGCCATCGGCGACATATCAAGGCCGGATACAAAGCCAGACAAGGCGCTAGCGATACCGGAAAACACCATAAGGTTATTGAGCGTCAATGCACCGATAAGAATTGTGAAGATCATGGCCGTTGTTGTGACCGTCTCCATCAAGGCTTCGCGCACATTGGCGATGCTCAGACGACGTCTCAGAGCCGAGATGCCGAAAGCGCCAACCGCGCCGATGCCAGCCGCCTCAGTCGGAGTGAAGACACCAAAGTAAATACCGCCGATGACCAAAGCGAACAGCAAGATAATCGCCCACGTGCGGCCCAAGGCGGCGAACTTTTCGGACAGAGGGACCTTTTCACCTGCTGGGCCGATCTCCGGATAGATGGATGTCATGATCACCACGACCACCATAAAGCCGATGATTGTCAGAACGCCGGGCAAAAAGCCTGCGATGAAAAGATCGCCGATAGAGGTCTCGGTCAGGACACCATAAAGGACTAGGACCACCGAAGGCGGGATCAGGATACCGATGATGCCGCCTGCGGCTACGGAACCCGTGGCGAGGCTTTCGCCGTAGTTGTACCGCTTCATCTCAGGCAGGGCGACTTTGGACATGGTCGCCGCAGTCGCAACGGACGACCCGCAAATGGCGGCGAACGCCCCGCAGGCGCCAACCGTTGCCAATGCCAATCCACCGCGAAATGCGCCGAACCAAGCGTTGAATGCGCCATAAAGTTCCTGGCTCAATCCAGAGCGCGCCGCAACTGCCCCCATCAGCACAAAGAGCGGCACGATAGACAGATCATACGTCACTGTCGTTTCATAGACTGTCGTGCCAAGCAGCGACAAAGATGGCGCAAGGCCAATGATCATCGACATGCCAGCAAGGCCACACAGCCCCATAGCGAAGCCAATCGGCACGGTCAGAATGAGCAAGACAAACAGAGCCACAAAGGCCAAAAGCCCGATCGTTAGAGGATCCATCAGTCGTTCCGTTCCATATTGGGGCGCAGCACTTGGACAGCGGCGACAAGGGCCGCAAAGCTTGCTGCAATCGCCATCAACATCACCACTGGCCAGACTGGAAGGAACAGCACATCGGTGGACAAGCCATCATCCAAGAATGCCAAAGCCCGATCCCAAAGGCGCCACGCGATCAGGGCGATAAACGCCATGCCGCAAAGGGCCGCAATCGCCGCAAATAGCTTTGCGGCGGGGCCAGTCACTAGGTTTTCGACGATATCGACGGCAATGTGTCCACGCTCAAGCGTTGTGATTGCCAGTCCAAACATCACCAGCAACCCCATGCCAAGTTGGATAAGCTCGACGGCGAATGTGACGGGCGCGTTGAAAAAGTACCGCCCAACGACATCCACGAAGGTCACGGCCATGATCCCCAAAAGCACCAGACAGGCAAAGCCTGCCAACAGTTTTGAGATCAGCTTCAGAAATGCCTGCACAAGGGCCCCCTCAGACTCGGAAATGCGGCGCCGAGTTACCCCGACGCCGCGTTTTGTTAGTTGGAATACTTCGCAACAGTTGCTTTGAAATCTTCCAGAAGGGCTGCACCATCAAGGCCTGCCGCGTTCGCTTTTTCGATCCACGCAGCATCCATAAAGGCGATCTTTTCTTTCCACTTCTCCAGCTCTGCGCCTTCGAGCTTGTGGAACACACCGTCTTGCTCGATGGCCTTGGCACGTCCAACGGCATCAGCATTGTCCCAGCCTTGGCCAAAGATCTTTGCACCTGCCACGCCACCAAGATCGGTCAGAACCTTCTTATGCGCATCCGACAGGCTGTCGAATTTGGCCGGGTTCATCATGACCGCAAAGGGTGTTGTGTAGAGCCCGCCGGGGATTTCGAGATGATAGTTCACCAACTCGCCCAAGCGGAAACCGGCAATGGACTCAAATGGGAACATCGCACCGTCTGCCACACCCTTTTGGATCGCCTCATAGGCTTTGGTGGCTGGCATTGCGACAGGCGTCGCACCCAGAGCTTCGGCCATGCGCACTCCGCCGCCACCGACCCGAAGTTTTACCCCTTCGAGGTCTTCCAGCGTCTTGATCGGCTCCTTGGAATGCACCGCACCGGGGCCATGCACAAACATGGTGATGATTTTGACATCTTTGAATTCTTTGTCGAACCCGATGTTGCGGTCATACCAGTCATAGGCAGCTTGCGAGCCGATTTCCGCATTTGGAGACAGGAACGGAAGCTCTGCGCCACGCAGAATTTCGAACGGGCCCGGTGTATAGGCCACAACGTGGTACGACATATCCGCAGCGCCGTCGCGAACCACGTCATACTGGCCTGGGGGTTTTGCAATGGGGGCCGGATCAATCTTGATCTTGAGCGTGCCACCGGATGCCTCTTCGATCGCGGCAATCCATTTTGGCAAAGTGTCTGCCGTGTGGTGATGGTTCGGCGGCAGCCACGTGGACATGCGCAGCGTGACTGTTTCGGCAAAGGCCGCCGTCGTCGACAGACCAAACGCCAGCGCGCTGGCCAAAAGACCTTTGGCCACAAAATTTCTTCGTTTCATGTGTTCCTCCCTAAAGAACTGGCTCTCCCCTTAAGCCCGTACGTGGGTTCCGGAGCCATACTAAGTGAACAAAACATGAAGTCTTGAGGTTGAGCAAGGCCAATCATTATACTGGATAACGTTGTTGGACTTATGCGGGTTCCAAACACCCCGAGAAGAAGGTTTCAAGCTCAGTCGTGGCCGACAAAGGCAATACATGCGCCACGTATTGGTCCGGTCTGACAACGACCATCGCACCAGTCTGTCGGGCAATGCCGCGCGTGTCGAAAATGTCGTCAGACGAGGCATCCGGACAGAAGACTTTCTCGTAGTCCACCAATCCAAAGCGCCCTTTTGGGGGTTGCAGCAAACGTGGCATCTGTTCGAACGCCATCTCTCGGTGTGGGGTCTGGAAAACCGCACGCACATCAATGACGGCATCCAGATCCGCCGAGGCAGGTGTGTACAGCTTCAACGGCGATGCGGGATCGTCGTTGAGATACGTGGCAAGTTTTGCGACGTCCCCGCCGACAAGTCCTGCGTCACCACTTGCAGCGAAAATGAAGATCCGCCAGCGCCCATCGGCCTCAAGCGTGTGGCCCAAATGCATGGGTTTTGCATCGGCCAAACGGATGACCGGAGCTGAATGAAAACGCGTTCCGATCCGAAAGCCCGTCGCAAGATTCTGATGCGTATCCGGGCCCACGATCATTGACGCATCATAGCAAGTTTCGACCCCCGCCGTGTAACGCGCATGCTTTGAAAAATAGCTTTGAAACACATCGGACGCAGAGGTCGTGCTGAACGTGTGCGCCATCTCGCGATCAAAATCGATCAGTTCTTTGGCCTTGGCCTGACGCTCGGCTGAGTAGGTTTTCAACAGGCTGGGCTGGGCGGTCCCCTGCAAGACAGATGCCAATTTCCAACCCAGATTAAACGTATCCGCCATAGAGACATTCATCCCTTGGCCCGCCTTCGGGCTGTGGGTGTGGCAGGCGTCGCCCGCGATAAAGATGCGTGGCGTGCCTTGGCCATCGTCAAACCGTTCGCACACGCGTTGCCCGATTTCATAGGCGGACCACCACGCGACATCTTTGACGTCCAACTGATACGGCGAGAATATCGCCTGCGCTTTCTGGATCAGCATTTCGGGCGACACGTCGCGATCTGCCGCGCGCTCTCCTTCAGCCAAAGCGTCCAATTCGATATACATCCGAACCATGTACCCGCCTTCGCGCGGAATGATCAGAAGACTGCCCTGCTCTGCCGACTGCATGGCGCATTTTAGCCGGATGTCAGGGAAATCCGTGACCGCCAAAACATCCATCACGCCCCAAAGCTGGCGGGCGGACGCCCCTTCCAGCGTCAATCCAAGCGACTTGCGCACCGTGCTGCGGGCACCGTCACAACCGACGACGTAGCGTGCATGGATCGTTTCGCGCATACCGCCCTCAAGCTCAAACTCGGCAGTGATTGGATAATCGGACGCATCATCGCGCGTCAGGGTCAAAAGCGTACGCCCGTAGTCAGGCATCAACCGGTGCGGCGCGTTCTCCATGATCTCAAGATAAAAATCATGAACACGAGCTTGGTTAAGGATCGTGTGCGGTTGCTCTGACAGCCCGTCTTCGACGTCTTGAATGCGGCCTGTGCGTGCTAGGCCAGTGCCTCCGTCTGGACGCCAAAAGGTTGTTTCATTCACCCAATACGCCTCGCGACGCACTTTACTTGCGAAGCCAAACGCCTCGAACATTTCCATCGACCTGCACGCAATCCCGTCGGCCTGACCAACAGTCAACGGGCCTAACTTCCGCTCAGCGATCTGCGTTTTGATCTGAGGGAAGGCTGACAGTTGCGCCGCCAAGGTCAGTCCTGCCGGGCCACAGCCGATGATCAGCACATCGACAGTGTTGTCGCCCGCCGAAGGATCATCATACGCAGGCTTTCGGTCAGGGGAGCCACTGGAATAGCCATTTAGGTGATATTGCATGTCACGACTTCCCTAATTTTAACAGCGCCTTATTGAAATCCAACGGCACGTGGACGCGGGATCGAATCCTAAGCTAGCTGATCCCGCGCCCGATAGATGCTTACTTGTTCCGTTCGCGTTCAAGTCTCTTTTCCGCGCGATTGCGCAGCGCTGAGACTTGCGCAAGGATCCCTTCGCGGCTCACCAAAGCATGAGGCTCACCTGCCGCGCGAGACGCCAGTTTGAGGCGATCTTCTTCCAGGTTGTTGGAAAATCCGTGGATTGTCAGATGCACCGAAACCCCACCTTCTGCGGCTTCACCCATGCCTTTCAGGCGATCAACGCTTTCGATGTAAGCTTCAACTTGTTCGGCACTCTTGATGGCATTCAGACCCAATCCACCGATAGTCACAGCCCGGAAGGTGTCATCGCCCTCTTTCACGTTATAGCTGTATGACGCTGTACCCCATGTGTGACCTTGCGTTTCGATCAATTCAAAGGAGTTGCCCCCAAGCTCGAACGTTTCACCATCCGCCAGCACCATGTCTTGCGAAATCATTTCCCACTTTCGACGACCTTCGGATTTGGCAACGTCTGCGATTGCC
>CAZDXI010000001.1:0-53447 GCA_964509095.1 uncultured Rhodobacterales bacterium | reverse complement strand
GCGCATGGGCACTTTGCTCAAACTCATCGATAGTCGGCCCCTCTCACACATTGCGGGGCAATGTGTTGCCGGGTAACGCGCACGCCAACGGCGCACGCTTGGATGACGCGGCGGCCCAAAGGTCTTGTTCCGCGCGAGCAAGTTGCTCAACCATCGTAGCGTGCGCGACGGCACCCCACCGAACGCCCGGATCACCAAATCGCAACCCAACAGTCATAAAACCACGAACGCTAGCGGCGCGTACTGAATCTATCGGGTAACTCCTTGGGACGGCGGCGTCTATCAGGTCAGATGGTTCTTTGTGATCCATATTCTCGGCATCTGCCCCAAGGGGCGGGGCTGAGCCGTCTGCAATCTATGGCAGGCCTGCCTCCTGATACAATCCAACCTCTCCAACTGCCGGACCTGCCGCACTGCGATGTGCGATGCGGGCCAAAGTTGTGCGCAATGGCCTGACCCAAGCGGGCGTAGGGTGCGTGATACCACGCACCTTCCGCGCAAACCTTACATATACGTCGCGAGGGTGACGCCCCAAACGCTCATCATGGCGACGAAACCTGCGACGGTGGGGATGATAACACGGGACATGGGCTTTCTCCTTTCCGGGCAACCCAAGATGGGCTGCGGTGGGGTCCGCAGAGCGTTTTGCCCTGCGATGAAAAAGACCTATGCACGATCCCCTGTAACAAAAACCGCCCCACCTCACACAAGGCATCACGCGTCCGATAGGCTCTGAAACACGGCCTTATTTCTGGATCGCCTGCAAGAACGCAGCCAGATCGGCGATGGGTTGGCTGACGAGCATGGGTTGCCCGCTTTCTGCTTTCAGGGGCACGTCCTGCACGCCTTCAAAATACTCTCCAAAGATCGGCATGTCTGATCCATGGCTGACCAAAGGCTCCCGCCCGTCGATGCGCATCACCACGCGGATCATGGGAAACGTGCCGCCATGACGCTCTGTCATGGTGGTCAGATCAGAAGGCTGCACCAGCAGGATCGGCGCCATGGGACCCGTGCCATCTGCGTCCAACCCGTGGCAAGTGGCGCATTGCACGCGGTAAATCTCCGCTCCGACGCTGGCGTCTTGCGCAATGGCGGGCAGGGCTAGGGACCCTGCGAGAAGGCTCAAGATAAGGTGTTTCATATCGGTTCCTCTTGATGTGACCCCAGTATCGCGCATCCCGCACGTGCCCGCCTTGCGCCAGATCAATTCCACCAAGCTTGACCCATCTGGCAGGCGCGGTAGGGTGCGCGGATAAGGGAAGAGGACTGGTATGGACGTATCGACAGCGCAGCGTTTTCTGGACGACAATTTCGCCCCGTGGGTGCTGGCGTTGGAGCCAAGAGTGACCGAGGTCTCGGACGTTGGCGCGACGTTGCGCATTCCGATCACGGATCAGATCGCACGCGCCGGGAATATCGTGTCAGGGCAGACCTTGGCCACGCTTGCCGATACCGCGATGGTCATCGCCTGCGGAGCGGTGAACGGAGAGATGATCCCCGTTGGCACCGTCACACTGGATACGCAATTCCTGCGCCCCGGTACGGGTGACACAATTGACGCACAGGCGGAGATCACACGCATGGGCAAGTCGATGGCATTCGCGCGATGTATGTTGGTGGCACAGCCGTCCGGAAAACCGATAGCCACAGCCACGGCGACCTTTGCCAAATGATCCTGCGTCTGTTTTTGTGCCTGACCGTGTTGGTGTCCTGTTCCGGTCGTCCCATGACGTCGTCCGAACAGGCGTTTATCTCGACGATCCACGGCGACATGGTCGATCCGCGCAAGGTGCGTCTGGTGGACGGCGCGCCGACAAAAGCCGTTACATTCCGCCGCAAACCACGCCCGCGCACGACATGTCGGGAGAACATCCTGCCGCCGCCAACCGGTGATGTCGTCACAGCCAAACCTGCGGCGATTGCGGTTTATAACCGGGTGCTGTTCGACAAGGATTGGTATCTGGACAACTACCTGCCCAAATACCCGGAAGAAATTAACCTGATCGCGGCCATGCTTTTCGCGCACGAGATCACACATCTGTGGCAATGGCAGAACCGGGCGATCACCGGGTATCACCCGCTGAAAGCCGCGTCCGAGCATAACAGTGAAGACCCCTACCTGTTTGATCCGGCCGAGACGCGCCGGTTCCTCGATTACGGCTATGAACAGCAGGGCGCGATTGTGGAAGAGTATGTCTGCTGCGTCTCGCTTGACCCACAAGGCGCGCGCACGAAACGGCTGCATTCGATGATCGGGGAATTTATGCCTCTTTCTCCGTTACCGCAGTCGCGCCCCTACGCGGTGCGCTTGCCGTGGGATGGCGTGCAACTGGCCGGGATTTGCGACTGAGAGACTGCGGCTGAAACGATGCTTCCGAAAACTTGTGGCAGCTAAAGTCACGCTGATAGGATTCGAAACGCACCGCACGATCAAAACGGGTCAGGTCAGCGCCGAAAAAGCCACCGACCCAGCTGGCTCAGGAAGCCCAGCGCCCAAGCGTTGTGAATGATGGCCAGCGCCACACCAGCCCAAAGGCCACAGAGCGAGCGCATGGACAGCACCGATTGCACGGATATGGCGATGAGGGCCAGCAGATACAGAAACGGCCAAAGCAGCAACACAGGCAAAAGCCCGGATAGCATAAGGCAAAAGGCGATCAGCAAAAGGTTCAGCACGGGGATAAGTTGGCGAAGGCGGGGCCGCATGCGATGCTTGAGCAGCGTCCGTGCGCGTCCCTTACCATAGGACCAGTATTGCTTGATCAGCCCCCGCGGAGTGGGGCGCATCTGGTAATCCATGCGGATCTCGGTTGCGAGCCAGACCCGCCCCCCTGCGAGGCCAAGCCGATGGTCGTATTCGGCATCTTCGTTATGCGTGAAGCCCGGATCATATCCGCCAATGCGCCGGAACCAGTCGAGTCGGAACCCCGCATGGTGCGCATGATCCACCCAGCCCGACCGGGACCCGCCACGATGGGCCGAACCGCCCGACCCAAAGGGCGTATCCACGATCCAAGCAGAGGCCCTTTGAAAGCAGGCGTCTCCGGTGGCATCCATCACCGTCGCCACAGAGGCCGCGTCTGGGATGGCCTGAAAGGTGTCGATGATCTGACGCACATAGCCGGGTGGATAGACCGAATGCGCGTCACATCGGACCAGAAAGATATGGCTGTCTTCTGCGCAGTCCCGCACGACCGCGTTCACACCGGCAGACTGGTACTTCTGCGGGTTGTCGATCAGCCGGATATTGGGAAAGTCACCTGTCAGAGCGCGCACAATGTCAGCCGTGTTATCCTGACTGCCCCCGTCAGCGACGACAAGCCGGACCTCTTTCAAGTCCGGGTCCCCCCCAAGAAGAGACCGGATACAGGATTCGATATGCGCGGCCTCGTTCAGGGCCGGGATGGCAATAAGAACGTGCTCAGGCTGAAATGGTCCCGGACCGGTCATATGGCTGTCTTCAACGCTTTCTGACATCGGTTTGTGTCACACATCCTAATAATTCCACTCATGCGAGTGCGTTCTGCGGCAGAAACAGTCTGTTCAGATGCAAGCGCCGCATTTGAGGTCGTAATTTCTTGCTGTCTTCAACGGACAGACCTATGATTTTTGCATAATTTCTTGTGACTTTTAACATTTGTTTTGCTTCAGCCAATGCCATTTTTACGCAGTCTTTCCGCGTTTAACTTTTTAGTACGCGATAATGGTCCGGACAGGACCGGTGCCCATAGCCTCCCGGTTCCGATGGTGTGGCGCCGTCTGATGTGGATCGCCTTGTTTTACGTTTTCGCGCTGACGGTCATCGGATTGTCGTTTGCGCCAATGTCCATCCAGCGGTGTTCAGAGGTGGCGTCTTGGAAGTTTTGCCGCTTCTCTCTGGATATCGTGCAACGTGCTTTGGCGGTGATCGTGTTGACTGGGATCGCGTTGCTAAGCCGTCCGGATCTGTTTGCGCCAGTGAAGGCAGCGCTGGCAGCCCCGCGTTCGTTCAAACCCATGCTGTTGCTGGCAGGGCTGGGCGCACTACTGGCTGCGGTTCCGATGGCCTATCACACGGCATTTCCGGCCCCCGGTCTTTTGATGGTCAGTCTGATCTCCTGGTCCGTTGGGGTGGCTTTGCTGTGCTATGTGGCGCTGCATCTGATTGCCCCGCTGCCTGTTTGGGGACGGGTTTTGAAACAGGCAGGGCCCGGCTTGTGGGTGGTGCTGGTCTTCGGCCTCAGTCTTCCGGAACTTGGCCGGATGGTGTTTCCGCTATGGCATTCGGACCTGTTCAAAACTCTGACCTTTGACACTGTCGCATGGAGCGCGAGCGCCTTCGGCTTTGATCTGCAATCTAATCCGGCCGAGGCATTGCTGGGTACTGACGTGTTCGTAATCAAGATCGATGAGAGGTGTTCAGGCATTGAAGGCCTTGCGCTGATCACAACTTTTCTTCTGGGCTATGTGGTCCTGTTCTGGCGTCATCTGCTGCCAGCCCGGGTTTTGCTTGTCGTGTTGCCGGTCGGGTTGTTCCTGTCTTGGTGGCTGAACACGGTCCGCATCATGGTGCTGATCTGGATCGGGCTGAATGTGTCGCCAGACCTGGCAGTAGGGGCGTTTCATTCTCATGCGGGGTGGCTGATGTTTTCCATCCTCGCGATCTTTCTTGTGCTTGTGGTGCACCGGGTGTCGTGGTTCCAGCGCCCCGCCGGTCCAGACGCCAGCGCTGTGGTCTCCCAGTCCTCGGCTCCCGGCTTGGCACCTACGCCAGCCCCGACCCTCCCGGCGTTTTGGGATGACTGGAATGCGGCCCGCATTTTGCCATTTGCAGTGTTCATGTTTTCAGCCCTGCTTGCGTCCACGTTTTCCCAAACGCCTGCACTGATCTATCCGGCGCGCTTTGTGCTTGTTGCCATGTCGCTATGGGTGTTTCGCGCGCATCTGAAACAGATGCTCTGGCGCGTTGACCCGCTGTCGGTGGCTGCCGGGGGTGTGATCGGTGTGCTGTGGTTGATGACAGCGACCACGGGGGCTTATGGACCACTGACAGCCGCCCTTCAAACTTTGGCACCCGGTTTGCTGGTGCTCTGGGTTGTCACGCGCGTGCTGGGCACGACAGTGCTTGTCCCTGTGGTCGAAGAGCTGTTCTTTCGCTCCTACCTGCTGGAGAAACTGGGGGCCGCACGTTCTGTGGCGGGGGCCGTTCTGGCGATCTGTGTCAGCACAGTTGCCTTTGCCCTGTTGCATGATCGCTGGATTGCCGCAGGTCTGGCCGGTCTGGTCTTTGCTGCATTGGTGCTGCGCCCGTCAGGACGGTTGTGCGATGCAATTGTGGCACATGTGACTGCCAATGGCGTGATTGCCGCTTTTGCTGTATTCATGCAGGATTGGGGGGTTATTTGACACGCTGCACAAGGATGGAACCTGCAATTTTGGCGCAGGTCGCACGTTGGCCGGGCGATACGACGGGGCAAACCCGCGCAAGACTTGAACGAAATTTCCGGTTTGTGCACAATAACCCATAAGGATTTTGTACCTTTTTTAAGACCCGAATTTTCAGTTCCCATAATTATTGGTGAGACTTTACGATGGATGATGCACATAGTTTTAATCTGAGCGCTGAGGATGTCGTCCTTGTTGTTGATCTGGACGACACGTTGGTGCGCACAGATATGCTGTTCGAGACATTCTGGTCCGCGGTGTCGGTGCGTTGGCTCAACATCATCCCGGCCTTGCAAGCGTTGCGCAGTGGCAAGGCGGTGTTCAAACAGAAGCTCGAAGAGCTGGGCCCGGTTGATCCCGACCTGCTGCCCTATAACGAGGATATCCTCCAGTACGTTCGGGACTGGCGCAGCAAGGGCGGCCGGACCGCACTGGTTTCTGCATCGAACCAGCGCATCGTGCAGCGCATTGCGGACCATCTGCAGTTGTTTGATGATGTGCGAGGCTCGGACGGAACGCACAATCTGAAAGGGCCTAACAAGGCCCAATACCTGCAAGAGACCTATGGCATCGGCAGGTTCGCCTATGTCGGGGATGCCGAAGCGGATCTGGCCATCTGGCGCGATGCGGCCAAGGCAGTCACGGTGGATGTGCCCGAAGCCCTCGCGGCAAAGGTCGATACTCAAGCCGCAGTGGTTGAACATCTCAAGACACGCGATGGACGCCGCAATCCTTTGCTGAAGGCCATGCGTCCGCATCAGTGGTTGAAGAACATTCTGGTCTTCCTGCCGCTGCTTGCCGCGCACCAGTTCGGAGTTGCGACACTGGCGCAAGCACTGCTGGCTTTTGTCGCGTTCAGTCTGATCGCCTCCTCTGTCTATTTGCTGAATGACCTGCTGGATCTTGCCGCCGACCGCGCCCATCCCAGAAAGCGCCTGCGCCCGTTTGCAAACGGGACCCTTCCACTGGCTTGGGGTACGGTTCTGGCACCGGGACTTCTGGTTGTCGGCTTTGGTTTGGCGGCCTTTCTGGGTCCGATGTTTATCGGGGTCATGGCGCTGTATTACGCGATCACCACGGCCTATTCGTTCTTTTTGAAACGGCTGCTGGTGATCGATATCTGCACGCTCGCGGGGCTTTACACCCTGCGTATCATCGCCGGAGGGGTGGCCACCGGGCTGACCTTGTCGGTCTGGCTTCTGGCCTTTTCGATCTTCTTTTTCTTTGCACTGGCGGCGGTCAAACGACAGGCCGAGCTTGTCGCCGGAGGGGCAAGCGGCAATGATCAGGCCCATGGTCGCAGCTATCGAAACACAGATTTGCCCATTGTCACCAACATGGCGGTGTCGTCGGGCTATGTCTCTGTGCTCGTGATGGCGCTGTATCTGAACACAGAAGCGGTGGCGACGCTCTATACCACCCCGGCGGCACTCTGGGGGATCTGCCTTGTGTTGTTGTTCTGGCTCAGCCGCATGGTGATGATTTCGCATCGCGGCTGGATGCATGACGACCCTGTGGTCTTTGCGGCCAAGGACCGGATATCGCTGATCTGTGCGGTGATCATCTTTGGCTGTGCTGTATCCGGATCTCTCCTGTGACCCGATTGACCCGCTATGTTCTGTTTGCCGTTCTGGCAACAATTGCCAATCTGGCCATGCAAAGGCTGGTCCTTGCGATCAACAGTGAGGCCATCGGCTTTGCGATAGCCGTGGTGATGGGCACAGCGGTCGGCTTGGTGCTGAAGTACATTCTGGACAAGCGCTGGATCTTTGAAGACCACAGCACAGGGGTCGCGCAACACAGTCGGAAGTTCTTTCTCTATTCGCTCATGGGCGTTGTGACCACGTTGATCTTCTGGGTGACAGAGACCGCGTTTTGGATCGTCTGGGGCACGGATGCCATGCGCGAACTGGGGGCCGTTCTGGGGCTGGCCGTGGGCTATACGGTCAAGTACCAGTTGGACCGTCGCTATGTCTTTACAGATGCCGTCACCGCAAAGGCCGCCTGATGCACAGTACCGAACTGACTGGTTGGGGACGCTATCCCCGGCGTCCGGGACCACTGGGAGCCCCCCGCAGCGAAGCGGACATCCGGCGCCATGTGCAGACCAACATGCCAACCGGAGGCATCGTAGCCCGAGGGAATGGGCGCGCCTACGGGGACAGCGCCATGGGCGCGGCTCTGACGCTGGACATGCGGGCCTTCAACCGCTTCCTGTCTTTTGATGCTGAAACCGGTCAATTGGTCGCCGAAGCCGGCGTGCTGCTGGGAGACATTATCGATACGTTCCTGCCGCGCGGCTGGTTTCCCTATGTGACACCGGGCACGAAATTCGTCTCCCTCGGAGGGGCGATTGCGGCAGATGTGCATGGCAAGAACCATCACGTGGATGGCTCCTTTGGCAGTTTTGTGGACTGGATAGACCTGATGGGTACGGATGGGCAGGTGACGCGCGTCAGCCCGTCCGAAACCCCGGAGTTGTTCGGCTGGACCGTCGGCGGCATGGGGCTGACCGGGGTGATCCTGCGTGCCGCGCTTCGACTGCGCCCGGTTGAAAGCGCTTGGATCCGGCAAGAGACCGTTGTCGCCCCCAATCTGGATGCCGCAATGGCTGCCTTCGAAGCCGCACAAGACGCAACCTATTCCGTAGCTTGGATCGATTGTCTGGCAGGGGGCGCTGATCTGGGGCGGTCATTGATCATGCTGGGCGAACATGCGCGCGCCGATGATCTGCCATCCGAACACCGCGCAACCCCGTTACAGGCACCGCGCCCCGGCAAGAAAACCATCCCCATCGATTTCCCGGCGCTGGCGCTGAACCGCCTGACGGTCAAGGCCTTCAACGCCCTTTACTGGCGCAAAGGCGTGCGCAGCGCGGGAGAGTCGCTCGTGGATTGGGATCGGTATTTTTATCCGCTGGATGCGATCCTGGGCTGGAACCGGATCTATGGGCGCCGCGGTTTTCTTCAGTTTCAGTGTGTGCTGCCGCTGGCACAGTCCAAAGCGGGGCTGACAGACTTGCTGAACGCGACCTCAGAGGCTGGGCAAGGGTCTTTCCTTGCGGTGCTCAAGCGTTTTGGCGCGCAGGACAGCCGGTTTTCCTTTCCCATGGAAGGCTACACGCTGGCGCTGGACTTCCCGGCCAATGCACAAACTCTGGCGTTGCTGGACCGTCTGGATGCCATCACGGTGGCACATGGCGGGCGGTTTTACCTTGCCAAGGACGCAAGACTGGCAGCCACGACTTTGCACAAGGCAGACCCGCGCGCAGGCGATTTCGCACAGATGCGTCGTGACAAAAGCCTTGATCAGACCTTTGCTTCCTCACAATCCGAAAGACTGCGCTTATGACGATCTCCTCATCTGACACTGTTTTGATCCTGGGAGGTCGATCAGATATCGGGCAGGCCATTGCCCGCCGATTTGCCAAGGCGGGTGCATCCGTCGTGCTTGCGGCGCGGTCGGTTGCGGATCTGGAACCGGATCGCGCGGACATCGCCTTGCGCCATGAGGTCTCTGTCGATCTGGCGGAGTTTGATGTTCTGGACACGGGCGCGATGGCCGATTTTGTGGCTGGTCTGGATCCCGCCCCTTCGGTCGTTGTCTGTGTCGTGGGCGCAATGGGCGAGCAGGACGGAAGTGAACAGGACCCGGCCGCCGCTGCTCTGGTCATGCGGTCCAACTACGAAGGACCCGCGCTGATTCTGGGATTGTTTGCCAACCAGATGGCCGAAGCCGGGCAGGGCGCCCTTGTCGGGGTAAGTTCGGTTGCCGGAGACCGGGGCCGGGCCACGAACTATGTCTATGGCTCTGCCAAGGCGGGGTTCACGGCGTTCCTGTCGGGTCTGCGCAATCGGCTGGCCAGCCGGAATGTGCATGTTTTGACCGTGAAACCCGGGTTTGTCGCAACGCGCATGACCGAAGGCATGGACCTGCCCAAACGCCTGACGGCTGAACCTGAACAGGTGGCAGACGCGATTTTCAAGGGCGTCGAGACTGGGCGCAACGTGATCTATGTGAAGCCGATCTGGTGGCTGGTGATGCGGATTATCTGTGCCATCCCGGAACGCATCTTCAAGAAGATGAGCCTGTAAGCGATGGATGCGGCGCACGGGTCTAAGGCGCCTGAACCGGTTGCGGCCATTGTGATCGCGGCCTATCGCGCGTCGGATACGCTGGCACGGGCCATCCGGTCTGCTCAGGCCCAGACAGTCCCGGTCGAGATCATCGTTGTGGATGATTGTTCGGATGATGGCACCCATGCGCTGGCCGAAGAGTTCAGCCAGCAGGACCCGGCGGTTCGCGTGTTTCGGCAGCCAAAAAATGGCGGTCCGGCGGCGGCGCGCAATCGTGGGATCGCGGAAAGCTCAACCCCATGGATCGCCGTGCTGGATGCAGATGATCACATGGCCCCGGACCGCATTGCACGGCTTGTAGAAGAAGCCGAGGCCGATGGGCTCGATCTGCTGGCGGATGATTTGTACCGGGTTCGCGACACGGATCTGCACGCCACGGATCACCGTTTGTGGAGCGCCACTGATTTTGGTCGGATGGACGTCACCTTCGATGCCTTCGTGACAGGAAACCGACGAGATCGGTACGGAGGACGTGGCGAACTGGGGTTCGTAAAACCGCTGATGCGGCGGCAGTTTCTGGAAGAGTCCGGGCTGTCCTATGATCCCGATCTGCGGCTGGCCGAGGATTATCTGCTGTATGCCGAAGCACTAGCCGCCGGGGCGGCCTTTCGTCTGGTCGATCCAAGAGGCTATTTCGCGGTGTATCGCGGGGACTCTCTCAGTTCGCAACATAGTACGGCTGATCTGGGGGCGATTGTGACTGCGGATCTGGCACTGGCACGCCACCCGAACCTGTCGGCACAGGACAAGGTTGCCCTGCGCGCGCATCGGATTGATGTGCACAAGGAATGGGCTTGGCGGCGCCTGATCGATGCGGTCAAGGCGCGCGACATCTCTTCCATGATCGGGGCGTTTGTGGCGCCACCCAGCGTGGTGCTGTCTTTGGCAGGCAAGCTGCTGGGTCAGGTATATCTGCGCTCCCGCAGGGTCGTGACCGGGGGGCGTCACCAGTCGTAGGCCGACAAAGGCAGGGTCTGACGTTCCTGCACTTGCGACGTGCCATCGCGCGCCGTGTTCTGAACACCTGTTGTCATCAGAATACGACCCAGCCGGGTCACAAGGCGCACGTCGCCGCCGGACACACCCTGACGCAGCGACCACAGAAGACCCCGCCCCAGACTGCGGACGATCTGACGCCCAACAGGGGACACCCGTTTGAGTTCCGACAGGCGGCGCAGATCATCTGCAGACAACCCTACACCATGTTTGCCAGAGACAGCCCTGCGGCACGCCCCGGTCTCGACCGGGCCCAGCGCAAGGTCAGTTGCAAGATGTGCTGCGGCGTCCAGATCGTCACAGGCATCAGTCCACAGACCATGGCGGGCAAAGATACAGGCGCGCTGGATGTGAGCGGCGCGCTGCGTTTCCTCGGATGTGCCGTCATACATCGCCGCCATCAGGGAGATCGGGATGTGCGTGCGTAATCCTTCAAAGACAACCCGATCCTGCGCGGCCCAGACACTGTCGACGCTGGACGCCGCGTGTCGCTGATGGGCCGGACCCCGGTCGCCGTCATGCTTGCGCTGCAAAAAGACGACCTCGTCGCTCATATGCACGGGAAAACGCGTCGCGAGCCGGGCGATCATGTCGTAGTCAATTGAGCGGGCGAGGTCTTCGCGGAACGGACCCACCTGATCATAACACTTGCGCCGCACCAGAGTAGCGTTCTGAAACAGGAAGATGTCTTCCAGAAGATGGCGCATTGGGCTGCCAGAGCTCAAATCAGGCCAATATCCCGGACCGGACAGATCATGCCCGGCTTCGGTGTCGCGAAAACGGTGATAACCTCCGCCCGACACACCGACTGTCGGGTCCCGGTCCAGAACCTCCGCCAGACGCTCGGCTGCGTCCGGCACGGCAAGGTCATCATCGTCACAGATCCAGATGTAATCACCGCTGGCCAACGTCATAGCCTTGTTCAGCGCTGCGGACTTTCCGGCGTTCTCGGCGCGGTGATAGATGAGACCGGGCCCGACAAGGGGGCGGATGGTGTCCTCGGTGCCATCGGTTGACCCGTCGTCCCACACGATAATCTCGTGCACCGGGCGAGTCTGGGCGTGCAGCGACTCCAGCGCCTGAAGCAGATAAGCTTTTCGGTTGAACGTCGGAACGATCGCGGAAATCTGGGTCACTCTAAAACCTGTTTAAACAAATGTATTTGCACCCCGGACTATCCGTATCTGGCCAGCGTTTGTCCACTTCGGATTGACCTCGGGGGCGCGAACATTGCGCGAAGGCCGCTTTGTGCATCTGTTGGATCCGAGCGCGTCAGTTTTGTCAGGCCTGTGCCGTCGATATGGTTGTCCCAACAGGCAGAATGTCGTATAAAGTTCCAGATTTTATGAATGTTCTTAGTGTGATGCCGGACGAGATCTGGAGGCGTATGCCCCGACGACCGGATTTTGTGATTGGAGCTTGTTTTGGATCAATCTGATTTTCGCGAAGGTGGCCTGTCTGCGCAGGCAAATGCACCGGGGTCGCGCCGGTATCCTGATTTCATCATCGGAGGTGCGCCCAAATGCGGGACGACCTCTTTGCATTTCATTCTGGATCAGCATGCCGATATCTCGTTGCCCGTCGATGAGGTGCACTTCTTTGATGCCGATGATCCGATCACGCATCCCGATTTCCTGCATGTGCACGGGGATACGCTGGTCTGGCCTGATCCGCGCCCCAGCCAGACGCAAAATCTCGACTGGTATGCAGAACGGTTTGCCGAAGGCGGGTCTGCGGCGCTGCTGGGCGAAGATTCCACCACCTATTTGATGTCAGAGCTGGCCCCGGCGCGTATTCATGCCCTGATCCCGGATGTGCGCCTGATCTTTATGTTGCGCCACCCGGTGTCGCGGGCCTATTCGCAGTACTGGCATCTGGTCAAAACCGGGCGCACAACGAAGACGTTCGAACAGGCGATCCTGCACTATCCGAATATCCTGTTGGGTTCCAGCTACTTAGCGGGTCTGCGGCGGTTTCAGGACACGTTCGGCCCCGAACAGATCAAGGTCTGCCTGTTTGAAGACTTCCGGGCGGACAATCAGGCTTGTGTGGATGACGTCACAGCCTTCATCGGGGCAAAGCCCATGCAGATCGATCCGGATAAGGCGTGGTTTAATCGGACGAAATACCCGGGAAACCTGAACATCCAGCGACTGTCCAATGTGGTGGGCAACTATCTGGTCCGCAAGAAATACCGCCAGCATATGGCCAAGGATGGCAGCCGCGATGGTTGGGTAAAACTGCACAAGAAGCTGCACTACAGGTGGTTCAGGCACGTCAATTCCCGCATTCTCACAGCGGACCGCCCGCCGGAGATGCGTGAGGACACGAAAGCCTATCTGCAGCAGCACCTATCGGCGCGAAATGCGGGCCTGTCAAAGCTTCTGGACCGGGATTTGTCGACCGTCTGGACAGGAATGCAGTGTTAAATCGGCTGCAAAGTGACTATGTTCAACGATAATAGAGTATATTACGGCTGGATTCATGCCATGGTGCCAAGTTGTATGGCCAAAGCCGACGTTCGATTGTGTGGAGCGGAATTGTGAACAGACAACCCGGCATGTTTGACCTGATGGTCGAGGATCCGTTGGATGCCACGCCGCGGCAATCCGTGATCAGTCTTACGGATGTGGTGCTGTTCCTGAAGCGCCGTTGGTTCCTGATCGGGCTCATCGCAGGGACGGTCTTTTTGTTGACAGGCGCCATGCTGACGACGGTGAAGCCGCGTTACTCTGCCACTGCGGAACTGACGCTGATTGACCAGCGGCAACAAAGCACACCGATTGCCGACTTGCTGACAGGCGTCCCGCTGAGCCGCCAACTGGTTCAGCAGGAAATCACGACCATGAGTTCCAAGGCGTTCATGATCGAGGTCGTCAAACGACTTGAGACCGAAAGCGACGCGCCTTTCATCGAACCCCCGCAGCCTGCCATCCTGCCAGTCCGGCTGTTGCGCAGTGCCAAGAGATTCGTTTCGAGCCTGATCCAGCCAGCCCAATCAACAGATGCAGAGAACCCGGCCGAGACAGAGGACACGTCGACACAAACCGCCGGGACAGAGCCCTCCGATGGGACATCGCGCGATCTGACAACGGCGCTGGCTGCGGATCTGTTGCAATACGGGGACACGGCCGATCGGCTTGGCGGTATGATTCAGATTGCACAACGCGGCAATGGCTATGTCATTGGCGTTTCCGCGCAATCAGGCAACCCTGAAATTGCAGCGTTGGTCGCGAATGCGGCGGCAACAGAATACACACGGTTCAGTCTCGATATTCGCGGGGATTCCATCGAGGAGCAGGTTCAGCTTCTCAGTGACCGGGTGGATGAGTTGGGACGTAATCTGGAAGAGGCCGAAACAGCGGTCGTGGATTTTCAGGAGCGCGAGATGGGGGTCAATGCCTTCAGCGTGGATCGCCTGTCCCGCCAGGTCGAGGATCTGAACCGACGTCTGATTGAAGCGCGGGCGGATGTTGTGAGGGCCTATGCGCAATACGAAAACGTCATTGAAATCGTGTCGAGTGACGGGGCCATCGCCGCATCTGATGTGCTGACATCGCCGATTCTGGTCAGCGTGCGGTCGGAGCTGTCCCAACTGCGCATTGAACGCAGCCGCGCGGTGGAACGCTTTGGTGCTCAATCCAGTCAGGTGTCTGCGATTGATGCTGTGATCAACCGCATCTCGCAAGAGATCGAGATCGAGACGGCACGGCTGATCGCTGAATACGAAACCCAGTTGGAAGTGGCACAGAACATCGCCGCGTCCATCAACACAGAACTGGTGAAGTCCGAAGAGGCGGTTCTGTCACGCACCCGAAACATGGTGGAGCTTGGCAAGCTGCGGCGGATCGCGGATGCAAACAGGATCGCCTATGAGGAATTCCTGAGCATCGCGACGGAATCAGCCCAATACAAGGCTTTGCAACAGCCGACCGTGCGCCTGTTGTCCTATGCCGAGGTGCCCAATTCACCCAGTTCACCAAGAACATTGCTTATTCTGGCTGCCTCCGGTCTTGCCGGACTGGCCATTGGTCTGGGCATTGCGATCCTGATTGAGGCCATGAACAACAACGTGAAAACCGGGCGCCAATTGCGCGCGGTGGCTGGTCTGCCTGTCATTGGCAGCTTCTCCCAGATTGGCGGCGGAAAGATACGGCAGCTGCGCACCCGAATGCGCGAGAACCAGGCAAAACCGAACGGCAAGCGGGACAAGTCACCGTTGACGCAGGAAAGCAACGGCGTTGCTTCGTTCCTGCTCAACATATTGGAAGGCCGAAATGGCAGCATCGTGGTGACTTCTGCCGTCGCAGGGGAAGGGGGCTCAACAGTTGCCTTCTTGCTTGCTGAAGCACTTGCAATGCGCGCAGAGTCCGTCCTGCTGGTGAGCGCTACGGGCAAGCCGTCGAGCTTCATCGTCTCAACCAAAGCTTCGCCCGAACTGCCTGCGTTGGACGAGATCAAAAAAACAGGTGCCGGGTTTTACAAACTGTCCCTGTCTGCCGCGACCCGGATGGACCCGGATCTTTTGACGGACGCCTGGAAAGCCAATCTGATGAAGACGCTGGGTGAGGCGTACGACTACATCGTGATTGATGCGCCTCCGGTTCTGTCTTCATCTGGCACGTTGAGCTTCATGCGCGATGCCGAAGCGGTGGTCGTTGCATCACGCTGGAACGCAACACCACGCCAAACCATCGAAGCCTGCGTTCAACGGTTGCGCGATCTCCATACCGAGAACGTCTATTTGGTCATGACTCAGGTGAAGCGCCGCATGGAACGCAAATACGAATATGCCGGGTTTGAGAACGTGCTAAAGACCGGAAAGGCCTCTGCATGACACGCATGTGCGACAGAGTCTTGCAGGTGGCGTGCCTGCTTATGTTTGCGCTTTGGGGTGCGCTGCCCGCTGTGGCGCAGACTTACCTTCTGGGACCAGAGGATGTCGTCTCCCTGCGGGTGGTGACCTGGGACGATGCCAGTGCTTCTTACGTGCCCATGGAAGGCATCACCGGGGAATACAAAGTCTCTGTTTCCGGGGCCATTGCGCTGCCGGTGGTGGGTCGTATTCAGGCTGTGGGGATCACACCCGAAGACCTGAGCGAAAGCGTCGCCGAAGCGCTGAAGACCTCTGCGGGGCTCTTTCAGTTGCCAGTTGTATCGCTGGAGATCTCGACCTACCGGCCGTTTTACATCGCCGGTGATGTGAACAATCCCGGGGCCTATGCATGGCGCCCACAGCTGACCGCGAGCAAGGCGCTGGCCTTGGCGGGGGGCACGTTGCGCACCCGCGATGCTTCCGTAAACGAGGCCAGTATCTATCGCGACATAAGTTCCCTGCAGAGCGTTCAGGTGGAATTGGTCCGCATGCGCGCGCGCGAGGCCCGGCTGGAAGCGGAACTGACACAACAAACCGAAATCACGTTTCACAATCTGCAAGCGCATCCAGACGGTCCGGAGGCCGTGGAGCTTATCAAGCAGGAAGAGCGATCCATCCTTGAAACGCGGCTGGCCTCTTATGTGCGCAGTACACAATCCAACGAAGCGCTGATTGCCCTGCACGAGACCGAATTGGCCGGTTTGCAGGGCAAGCTTGAAGGTCAGAGACTCCAGATCGAAAGTGCGCGGGAGCAAACCGAAAACCTGCGCACTCTGGTGGAACGCGGCACAGTACCAGCCAGCCGGGTGTTGAGCGCGGAACGTACGCTGCTGGACCTGAGCGCAGAGGAACTGGATCTGAACACCGCGATTTTCCGTGCCCGCCAGCGGATCGGGGAAACCCAGCGTGATCAGCTTCAGATGGTCAACGACCGGGAGAATGACGTTCTGCGGCAACTGCAGGACACGCGCCGCCGCATTGAACTGGACACCAAGCGCGAAAGCATGCTGGTCGGTTTGGCAGCACTGAGTGGTGTTCAGCCGGTCGATGTTCCCGTGGAGCTTTACATGCAGGTACGCCGACCCACCGCAGATGGCGGCAGTTCCGTTTTACCGGTGGGACCCGATGACGCGGTGCTGCCGGGAGATGTGTTCGAAGTCCAGTTGCGGGTCGGCGTGGATACGCAGTGACGCGCTAGTTCCCGGCGACAATGTCACTGCATTGCGGTGTCGGGGCGTCCAGAGGCGAAAAGGATACGCACTGCACGATCGCACTTGCCGTCGTGTCATCTGCGGCCTCGCCTGCCCAGTTCACTTGACCGGGGCCACCGGCCCATAAATCCAGATAGATCTTTGCTGGTGGTTTGGGGACGTCATCCGCCCCGTCCAGACGGAACAATTCCTGATCCTCGGCAAACCACGTGAGACTGTCCTCGCGCCATTCAAATGCGTACAGGCGGGGTTTCTCGCCGGCATCAAACCCGAGATCTTTCAAAACCGGTTCTTCCATGGGTTTGCCATCAATGAACCGGTTCATGTAAATCTTGGTTGTGTCCCGCCCGAGCAGCTCGATGTCGATTTCTTCGTGGGTATGGCCGAAAAACGGGCCCGTATAGACATAAAAGGCCGAGATCAGGCCGTCACCGACTGCGGGCTGCATAACAACTTCATAGCGTCCGTACCCGTACCATCGCTTGCGCTGGACTTGCCCGCTGGTGAATCTTTTGGTCGTCGCCCCTTTTTCAGCGAGCGTTCCGTCATCGTCGGCCAGTTCTTCTTTGGTGACTCGCATGTCTTGCGGTGTCGGGGTCAGATCAAGTCGAATTCCGGATGTATCGACAGATACGCCCGATGCGCGCCACGCCGTATGCAGCCAGGCCGCCGTGTTGTCATATTCGGCAATCCACCATTGTGTCCCAAGGCCCGACAGCGGGAAGACAGTCAGAAACGGGCTGCCTTCCCGTTTCTTGCGCTGGTTGGCGTCTGCGTCTGTTGGAACAGACCCCAAAAGGATGCTCAGGGCGGCAAAGCCAAGGACCGCAACCACCCGTATCCTGTCTGCGAAAATCGCACATGATCTCACGTTAATACTCCCACCCATGAATGCTTATTTCCTGTTCAAATGCGTCATTGATAATCTGTTTCTGGGCATCGCTAAAGACATCCTTGTAGGACCTGCGATCCTTGCGCGTTTCCGATTTGGCGTGCGGCAGGCCTGTAAATTCGATGCCGACCTCCTCCAGAAGGTTGGGGAGTTCGCTGCTCAGCCGGTCATAGCGCAACACCCTGTCCACGAGTATCTCGCCTTGCGTATCACAATAAAAGGGCGCGTTGTGGCAGAACACACCTTTGTCGAGATACGCATCCAGCGTCAGGTCCGGATCGTAATGCCGGTGCCACTCTGCGTTGCGAAACATGTGGTAGTGCGAGAGCGTCTTGTCCCATGGGTTCCGCTCCACGCAGACTTTCAGATAGCTGTCCCAGATCTTGCGCGGCAGACGGGCGCGGGCGAAGCGCGCTGGTATGTGATTGTACAGACGGTCCCGGCGCAGGAACTCCCGCATGTTCTTCTTGAAGTCTGCGCTGGACTGCACCTCTTTCCAGGGGGCGAACCAACCGCGCCAGTTCTGATCCTTGTGCCCATCCACCGCCGGAAAGATCGGCGTAACGATGTCATCCGGCCCGCAGGCCCGAGACAGGGCCATTTCGATGCTGGTGCCAGCGGTCTTGAGCGTTTTGATGAAGATCAGTTTGTGCTGATGCAGGACAATCATCCATGAAATCCAAATAAAAAAACTATGTAACCACGTTGGTCTGAAAATATAGCAGCGCAGCTTTGATCGTTGAAATTGTGCATGAACTTTACACAAACCGGAAGCATAAAGGCCGATTTTGTGATAAATGTCACAGGTTGTCGCGGATTTTTATGTTCAGGGTTTACCGTAAGGCAAATCGCACGGGACATCAGCCCAAGTTGGATGTAAAGTTCTGTGCATGGGGTGATGGTGTTGGGTCAAAACCTGAAAAACATGAAGGTCTAAGCCCATTCTGTGACCGGTGTTATTTGCGCCGGACGGATATCGATTTAAGTTTCGCGTTTGTTTTTTTGGGTACACATTTATGACGCAGGAAAAGTCAAAAATTTTCATTTCTGCCTGCACGTTTCGTCGCGAGCAGGGGCTGACAGATCTGTTGCACTCGTTCCGGGACATTCGGGTGCCGGATGATTGTGAGCTGACAGTCATCATCGTGGATAACGATGTCACGAATTCATCTCAGGCCGTGTTCGAGAGGGAGACACAGGACTTCCCATGGCCCTGCCGCTATGTGCATGAACCTGAACCCGGTATTCCGATTGCCCGAAATCGCGCAATTACAACGGCTGGGCAAGAAGGATATCTGGTCTTTGTCGATGATGATGAAACCGTCACTGAAGACTGGATTGTCGAGCTGTGGCGGGTGGCCAAAGAAACGCAAGCGACCTTTGTTCAAGGGCCTGTGCGCATGCTCGTGGACGACACAGCTGACAATTGGTGGCTCAGAACGCTGTTCTTCAGCCAGAAAAGCTATGTGGACGGGGCCAAGCGAACGGAAAGCTGGTCAAACAACGTGCTGGTCGATCTGCAGTTTATAGCAGAGAACAACTGCCGGTTCGAAGACCGGCTCAGATATGATGGTGGTTCGGACACTCTGTTCTTTCAGGATATCGTCCGATGTGGCGGCACGGGGGCTTTTGCGGCGAATGCCTGGGTGTGTGAAGTCCAGCCCGCCGGTCGGCTGACGTGGAAGTGGGCTGTCAAACGGCAGTTCCGCTATGGATCGACGCGCGCCATGACAGTGCTGCTGCGCAAATCAAGACTGGAAGCCACGCTTTACTGCCTTGTGCGGGGCAGCGCGATGGCGGCGGTCGGGATCGGGTGTCTGGCCACTGCCGTGCTGCGCGGCCGGCTGGGAATTGCCAATGGCGTGGCGCTGCTCTCCCGATCCGCGGGCATACTTGCTGGAATGGTGGGGCGGCGCACACTTGAATATGCGCGATGAGCAACCCCGCAGATGTAGATATCGCAATCTGTACGTTTCGACGTGACCATATTGTTGAAACCCTACGCTCGATTGCCGGGATTCGGGTGCCGGATGATCTGAGCGTGCGCATCATTGTGGTCGACAATGATGACACCCCATCGGCGGAAGAACGGGTGACAGGCTGCGCGCTGCCGTTTGAGCTGACATATGTGCATGCGCCGGGGCGCAACATTTCGATTGCCCGAAATGCATGTCTGGAAACAGCCACTGCGCCGGTGCTGATCTTCATCGATGATGATGAACTGGTGAGCGAAGGCTGGCTTGTTGCCCTGCTGGATGTTCAGCGCGAAACGGATGCGGACGTTGTGCTGGGTCCGGCGATCTCGATTTATCCGCAGGACGCACCGGACTGGATGCGATCGGGGGATCATCATTCTTCCAGCCCAAACGTTGTCGAGGGTGAAATCCGCACCGGATATGGCTGCAATACGCTGTTGATGCGTGAACGCTCATGCATCACCGGACTTCTCTTTCGACATGATCTGGGCCGGGTTGGCGGCGAAGACACGATCTTTCTGGCGCAGGTTCACCGGCGGGGCGGACGGATCGCGTCTGCGCCGGATGCAGTTGTCACAGAAGAGGTCCTGCCACAGCGCGCCCAGTTATCGTGGCTGATGCAGCGCAAGTTCCGCTTTGGGCAAACGCATGGGCTGATGCTGCTGGAGGGGATGGATGGGACTGTTTCTCAACAAATCCGCGAGGCCGTGCGCGCAGGGGCGAAATGCATAACCTGCATGGGACTGGCGCTTGTGACTGTCCCGGTCAAGACACGCAGCATGCCGTGGCTGTTGCGCGGGTGTCTGCATGCGGGCGTTGTCTATTTCTTCCTTGGGGGCCGCACGACGGAAACATATGGGAAGGACCAACCCATATGACGTGCACTGTGTACAAGGCAGCGCGGAACGGTCCTGCGTTGATCCACCCGTCCGACACGCGCTATGCTCATCCTGAGGGACCAGTCAGGATTTCAAGCTGGCTCCGGCAGACTTATTTTACACATGCGACAGATATAAAGACCCATGTTTGACAACCGTACACCCATCGTCCGGGCCGGGATGCCCGGCCTGCAAAAGCGACTTGATGATCTGCGCGGTTTGGGGCGCAACCATTTTTGCCTGCAGGTGGGCGATCTGAAGCTGGGGTATTGTTATATCCGCAAGAACGCCTGTTCGAGTTTCAAGAAGATGTTTCTGGACTTGTCGCCGCCGGAAAACGCCCGGCGCCCGGATGAGCGGCCCATTGATTTCATGCGCCGGTATCATCGCATGTCAGAACAGGATCTTGGCCAATGCGACCACCTGATCTTTGTCTATCGCGACCCAAAGAAACGCGTGCTGTCCATGTTTCGCAACAAGTTCATTGCATGTACGGGCGCGGAGGACATTCATCGCCACTATGAGCGCAGTGAAAACCGCAAACCGGAAGACACCAGCTTTCGCGATTTCGTGCAAAGCTATCTGCACAAGAGTTTCAAAACGCTGGACCGGCATGTCTTGCCACAGAAGATGCATCTGAGGCGCGCCGTTTACACGGATGTGATCCCGATGGAGACCCTGCACGCCCACATGACAGGTGTGCTTGGCGCGGACCTCGCGGACAAGTATTTCCGTCGACCGGTTAACAGAACATCGGACATTCCCTTGCGCCCGCTGCCAGACGCGGCAGAGCGGCCGATAAAAGAGATCCGGCAGATTTTTCTGGACCAGAACTTCATGCCTGACGATGCCAGCCTGCTGCCTGCGGATTTGGATGCTCTTCTGACGGCGCGCTACGATATGGATTACGATATCATTCGTCAGGTGTCCGGTTTGGCATCGGCATCCTGATGTGGACGCGCGCAGAGAGCCCCGTATGAACAGCCCCGAGCCGCAGAAGACGCAGGGCGATTGCCCGCAGGTCTCTGTCATTATTGCAGCGCACAATGCGGCGTCCTTTCTGGGCAAGGCCATCGACAGCGCGCTGCAGCAGGCCGATGTCACGCTGGAAGTTCTGGTGGCCGACGATGCCTCTGATGACAGCACCCGCACCGTTCTGGACGGGCTGGCACGCGCCGATTCCCGGATTGTGCCGATCCACAGTCCAACCAATCTTGGCCCGGCAGGTGCGCGCAATCTGGCACTGGACCGTGCGCGCGGGACATGGATTGCGGTTCTGGATTCCGATGACCTGTTCCGCGCGGACCGGCTCAGCGACATGATCCGCACGGCTCAGTCCACCGGGGCGGATATCGTAATTGACGATTTTGCATCCGTGGATGAACAGGGCACACAGCTGGATCAGTCCAGTCTGGTGCACAGACACGGCGCGGGTGACCTGACCTTGGCGGACTGGATATATCTGAACAGCTTTTCCCGAGGCGAAGTCAGCTTTGGCTATGCCAAGCCGCTCCTTTCGCGGGCCTTCTTGCGCGACACTGGCCTGCGCTACAACGAAACGCTGCGCAATGGGGAGGATTTTCACCTGATCCTCGAAGCGCTTGTCGCTGGCGCAACGCTGCATTTCACCGCGCAAACGGGGTATCTTTATACGCGCCGGGCGGGCTCTGTGTCCCGACGGGCGAAGCTGGACCATTTGCGGGCGCTTCTGGTCGCAGATCAACAAGTCGCAAATCAGGTGCAGGACCCGGATGTTTTGGCACTGTTCAAACAAAGACAGAAGAACCTGACATCCTTGCTGGTCACCGAAGACGTGCTCGGGCGTTTGAAAACAGGTCATCCTGTTCAAGCCATGGCTGGGATGATCCGGCATCCAGCCGCGTTTGGTCGGGTTCTGGGACATCTGGGTGAAGCTGTCCAAAAGCGCCTGACACGGTCGCGATGATGTCGGAACCCGCAGATCCCGTAGATGGCCCCCGGCAGGCGGGTCTGATGGTTGCCCGCCGTCTGGACACGCTGCACTCCGGCAGTGGGCAATATCTGGAACACTATCTGGCGCTCTGCGCTGAAGCGGGGATTGCCACGACGCTGATCTTCGCGCCCCGCCGGTCTTTCGGAAATCTGGCCTGGGCCCGGATTCATCCGAAAATCCGTCAGCACGTCGTCCACGTGGACTGGGCGCAAACCATACGACTGGGGTCATTGTATGTGTCCACCGCCCCGTCTGTGTGGATCGGGTTTCTGGGTCGCGTGGTTTCCGAAGCCCTGCGTCGGCTGCGCGGAACCGCTGACGAAGCCTATCCAAGCTTGTTGGGGTACGAACTGGACCCGGGCGAACGGGAACAGGTTGTCTCCCGCTTGAAGCGATACAGTTTCACGATGCTGACAGCAGAATACAGCAGCTTGGCCCCGCTGCTGGCCGATGCGGGGCCTGCCACGCAGCGGGTCGTGTTCCTGCATGATCTGTTTTCCCTGCGCGCTGAAAGCTTCGTCTCCCGCGGTCTGCAACCCGATCACGCAGTCCTGTCCTTGCAGGACGAAGCCGCGCGCTGTGCGGCGGCGGACTTGGTGATCCATGCCAGCTGTGTGGAGCAGACACGCCTGCAAGAGGTCCTGCCTGAGGCACAACATGTCTGGATGCGCCCCGTGGTCCGGCCCAGTCTGCGCCAAGATGTGCCGGCCCGCACGCCGCATGCTGTCTTTATCGGATCCCTGCATGCCGGCAACACCACCGCTCTGACGGCTCTGCGTGAGACCATATGGCCGTTGGTGCGCGCGCAATGTCCTGACAGCGAGTTGCACATCGTGGGAAGTATCGCCGAAACGGTCTCACCTCAGGAAGCCGCCTTGGAAGGTCTTCGCTTGATTGGGCCGGTGGAGGATCTGTCCGCGTTGGGAGGGCCCGATGCCATTGGTCTTGCACCCATCGAGTTTGGCAGCGGCATCCCGATCAAGATCGTCGATTATCTTGCCATCGCCATGCCGGTTGTCGCGACATCCGGCGCGGTCGATGCTTTTGGCACGGCTCTGGATGGATTGGTGGAAGAAGCACGGGACCACAGTGAATTTGCAGCCCTGATCACAGAGCTGCTGCAGGACCACAATCGGCGCAAAAAGATGTCCAAACGCGCCCGGCAGTCGATTTCCCGCCTTGGAAATGACGGGTTGATTAACGTGCTGACTCCTTAATTGCTCCTCATTTCGGGGCGAATCACCACAAGTTCCCGTTAGCCGTGCGCAATCGTTAACCTTTGGTAGAGAACCCAGGTTGACGTTGCGAAATGCGCCATTTGCTGAAAATCCGAGCAGGAATCAGCCGAAACTCCCGAACTTCAGTATCCAATTTCCGCCCAATGGCAGGCTTTTGCCGACATCTGGGCCGGGCCCTCTGGTCAGCCGCCGCAATTTAAGCAACAGGTCCGGCCACCACTCAAACTATCTAACAAAATCAATGCTGTCCAAAATCAAAACTCCCTGTTTCAGGGGGCTCCTTGTGTTGCTCTACGCCGAGCGGCCGACACAATTTTGTCCCTTGGGGCAAGGTGCAAACAGAGGCCGGATTCGGTGGTCTGCCCCATTCTTGCACCAGCAATGCCTTATTTTGGAAGGATTTTCCCGGTGATTAGTGGCTTGGGTGAGTTGGAACCGTGGAAGGGTCCCAGCGTTAAACGAATATTAGACTTCCGCTCTCACAAGATCGCGGCCAGCGACTTCGTGCGAGTAAGCGATGAAGGCTGGCTGCAAAAGGAGTGACGAGCATATGGACGGAACGACGGGCTCAATGATGCATCATATGGATGGGCATCACAGCATGACAGAGGATCTGTTTGATGCGAGCACAGCAACTCACGTGGCGGTATCATCCGGCGCTTGGAGTGACCCCGGGACTTGGCAAGGCGGGCGTATTCCAGACGATGACGCCACAGTGCACATCCCCATGGGGGTTAGTGTGCAATACGATGTGGTGTCCGATGCGCGGCTAGAAGTCGTCCGGGTTGACGGTGCTCTGGATTTTGCGACCTCGGTCGATACGCACATGCTCGTCGAGAGCGTGTATACAGGCCCGATGTCCCAACTCACGATCGGCACCGCAGCAAAGCCAGTCGAGTTTGGCGTAAGTGCCAAGATGGTGTTTGCCGACGGCGAAATCGATCTGGCAACAGACCCGGATCAACTGGGTCACGGATTGGTTGCCGAAGGGCGCGTGGAAATCCACGGCTGGGAGAAAGACCCATATTCGACATTGCAGAATGATGTCAGTGCCGGGACGAAGACGCTTGTTCTGAACGCAGATACAGCCGGTTGGGTCGCGGGTGACACCATTGTTGTCATGGGCACCAAGCTGGGCGCTTTTCAGGACGAATATCGCGAAATCGTCTCTGTGACGAAAACCGCAAGCGGCGTTGTCGTCGAACTCGATAAAGCTCTGGATCACGATCATACAACGCCAGATGGCCATGACCTCAGCATTTATGTCGGGAACTCGACCAGGAATGTTCTGCTGACATCCGAAAACCCCGAAGGTGTGCGCGGCCACGTCATGATGATGCACACACCCGACGTGTCTGTGCAATTCGCGGAATTTGCTGACCTTGGGCGTACGGACAAATCGAAGTTGCTGGATGTCGATGGGAATGTCGCGGGCCGGTATCCACTGCACCTGCATGAGACCGGAACGGATGCGGGCACGTCTTTGTCGGTCCTGCTTGGAAACTCGGTACACGGATCCCCCGGTTGGGGCATCGTGCAACACTCAAGCGCTGCGGCTGTCGACTACAACTTTGTGCACAACATCGACGGTGCCGGTATCGTCTCCGAGGACGGGGACGAAATCGGCCAGTGGATCGGGAACTTTGTCACCAACATTCCCGGTGCCGGAAGCAAGTTTTCAATTGAACGCGACGAACTGAATGCGGACTTCGGTCACAGCGGCGTCGCCTATGAAAATCAGGCCCGCCAGATCATCCAGCAGGATAACATCGCGGCCAACGCCAATACCGGCTGGATGTATCGCGGCGCCGAAGTCAGCGTGGACAACCCGGATCGGGATGCCATTCATTTTGATCCCGCACCGCTCAAGCCGGTGCTCGACAATGAAGAACCGGCGATCATCGGCTTTCACAACAACTCGGCCATTGCCGTGGATACGGTTGTGGATACCGGTCACCGCCAGGCCGTGAGCATCACGACCGATCTGCGCAGTGACATGATCGGGATGGTCGCCTGGGAAGTGGATCGGGTCTTCGATATCTTCAGCTACACAGGCGAGTATGTGATCCGAGATGGTCTTTTCATCGGGGCCGAAGGCGGCGCAGGACGCGCCATCAAGATGCCGCACAAGCATGAAAGCACATCCGTCATCAACACCCATTTCGAAGGGTTCAGGATCGCAATTTCTGATGCGGGTTTGAACAATGATGGTGTGTATATCGGAAACACCTTCAAGGATGTTGGTAAACAGCTTGATGCAAGCCTCTATGGAACCGGGCGTTTGCAGGATTTCTCCGACATTGAGCTGATGGATAAACCGACGCTGAAAATCGACGGCTCTTCGGATTTGACAATGGGTGTCCGAGATAACGAAGTTTACATTTCGGGAACCATTACAGACAGCGCCGGAACCCTGAAACTGGGCTCCAACCGTTGGACAACAACGTCTACGGCAGACCATGATGGTATCGACACAACCACCAATCTTAACGGCAAGCCCGAGCCGGAAGAGCTGATCGCCATGCACGGCGCGATGCGCGACGGAAGCGGCGGTTGGATCATGCCGGTGGCATTGTGGATCACGGACCGGGTCACTGGGGAACATCACCCGTTCCGGATCGACATCAAGCTGGTGGGATATACCGACGCATATCTCGAACAATTTGAGATCGACAGCTTCTCCCTGCCATCCAATGAGATCGTGGTGCAGGATTCCTACGCGGTTACCCACTCAGGTGACATGACCACAGATGGTGGCCACGGACATGACCACGGCACAGGTGGCACCGATGGGCACACTGATGACACGGGTGGTACCGATGGACATGACCACGACACCGGCGGAACAGGTGGTCACACCGACGACACCGGCGGAACTGGTGGTCACACCGACGATACCGGTGGAACTGGTGAACCAACCGGCGGCACTGGTAAAGCACTTGAGCTGACAAAAACCGGCGTTACGATCCCCAAAGTGACGCTGAGCGGTGATTTCACGGTCGAAGCCTGGATAAACTTGGCCGAAAACAAGAACATCAATCGCGCAGATGCCATTGTTGGCGGCGACAAGTTTGACGTCAATTTCCACGATGGCAGTCTGACCGTGTCGCACGGCAAACACGACATCGTCAGTTCTCCTGTGAAATCCGTTGACGGCATCTGGACGCATTATGCTGTGGTGCGGGAAGATGGTGTTGTCACCTTGTATCTGGATGGCAAGGAAGTCAGCAAAACGACAGAAGACTGGAATGAGACCGTGAGCATCGACACGCTCGGCGACGGTCAAAGCCTGTCCCGTGGTCTTGTTGGCTCCATTGATGATCTCCGTGTCTGGGACGTCGCACTCAGTGAAGGCCAGCTCGCTGGATCCTCTGCCGATACGTCTAACCCAGACATTCTTGCCGCATATAACTTCGAAGATGGCAAGGATTGGGGAGGTGGAACCCAGCTTGTCGACTCTCGCATTGCTGCAGAAGACAGCCCTGCGCCTGCAGAGGAAGATACGACGCCTCCGCCAGTTGAAGACACCACGCCGCCTGTCGATGAGAGCCCCACACCACCGCCAGTGGTTGACGAGCCCGCGCCGACAGACACAGATGCCCATCTCGAACTTGGCAAGGTGACAACGCCGCGCCTTGAAGACAACGAGTGGATCAGCGTGTCCTTCTCGGAAGCGATTGAAAACGCTGTCGTTATCGTTGGTCCGGTTTCTGATGCTGGCGATGATCCTGCCATGGCGCGTGTTCGGAACGTCACGGATACCGGTTTCGAGCTGCGTATCGATGAATGGGACTACCTTGACGGTCGTCACACAAGTGAAACGGTCAGCTGGATGGCGATGTCCGAAGGTGAGTACACGCTTGCTGATGGCCGTCAGATCTCTGCCAAGAGTGTTGAGACCAACTCGAAAGGCGCTGTCTCCGTCAATATGGATGGCCTGCACAGCACCGCTCCAACATTCATGCAGATTGGCTCGGACAATACCGATGGTGCGCTTGTTGTGCGATCCACACCGACCAACAACGATACGGTTCGCGTGCAGCTGCAAGGTGAAGAAGCCGGAGGCACCGAGGTTGAGGCAGAAACAGTCTTCGTCGTTTCGATTGAAGAAGGCACGGGTTCTGAATTTGACTTCTCCAGCGGTGTCTCACGCGATGTCAGCGATCAGAGCAGTGCCATAGACTTCGGCGCCTCATTCGCAGACACGGCGTTCATCGGGTATATCTCTTCTGTGAAGGGGCGCGACCCGGTGGCCCTGCGCCTTGATGAACTCGGGACAGGATCGGCTTCGGTCTTCGTCGAAGAGGAAACATCCAAGGATGTCGAAACGCTGCACTTGCCTGAGTACGTGAGCTGGATCGCGGGCGAGGTCGGGATCTTTGAGCTCTACTAAGGTGTTGCGGGTTTGACCCGCAACGTCCCCCAAACACTTGCATCGGTTCCGGCTTATGGCCGGGACCGGACACCCGCCGAAGGTCTGATTGCTGCATAGACTTCGGCCAAAGAACACACTCTGACATAGCAAAACGTGTGGCACCTTTTCGGGGATACCTGACCGAAACGTGTCGGACCAGAGTGTGCAACAATGCGGGTAGTCCAACCCCGATAAATCAAGCTGGACTCACCAATTTGATTTGTCATAATGCCCAAAGACATTTCAGTTTGCCGTATATAGCCACGGTAAGTCACGCTGATTTCAAGACTTTTATTGGATTATTCATGCCGGACAGCAGCGTTCACAGACGGCAATTTGTTGCTTCATACTCATCTGATATTGCGGAAAAACTTCCCAAGCACTGGTTGAAAACTGAACTGAGTGGATTGCAGGTTTGGCACTGCCCTGAACTACCTGTTCAAAGGTTGATGACGTCTGACGGGATCGAACTCCTGCTGCTTGGACTTGCCTACCAAGCCGTCGCCGGAGCGCCTCAACCTGAGACACAGATTGCGCAAACCTCCCTGACCGAGATGCCGGAGGTCACTCAGAATTGGTGTGGTCGATTTGCCCTTCTAACCGCCGAGATGGCGCTGGGCGATGCATCCGTGTCATTGCCGTTGTTGACCGGTCATGATGGCACCGTGATTGGGTCCAGCCTCGCCCTGTTGTCCAAGTCGCCACCCATTACGGATGAACTGATCTACGAAATCGGCATGGATTTCGTGCTCTTGCCGGCGACCGCCGGTCTCGATGTCTTTAGAACGTCACCGCGCTTTGCGCTCTGCATTGAAAACGGTCGCTGGATACCGCGTAAGGTTGCCCAACTTTGTCCTGAAGCGACCCGAGACTACGAAGATGTTCTGAGCGACCTTGGGGGCACTTTGCTGGCTTCTGTGCGGTCCGTTGCGGACAGTATCGATGAAGAAATTCTGTTGCCGCTGACGGCTGGCTATGACTCTCGCCTGTTGCTTGCGGCGGCGGTAAAGCTGGATCTGAATTTCTCAACCTACACGATGGACAACGGCGTAACATCGGATCTGGATCTGGCCCGGCAATTGTCCGAGATCGCCGGCGTGTCCCATCAGATCATTCCCGCAACAGAAACGGACCCCGACCTGATAAAGAAATGGGATCTGCACAGCCACGGCGAACGTCCTCAAGCAGATCGCTTTCTTTATGCCCGCGGGCAATGGGCGCCTTTGTCAGGCAGGTTGATACTGGGGGGTGGATATTTTGAAGTCGGGCGATGCGTTTACTATTCCTCGCTTCCCGATATGGACGCACCCGGGGGCGATGACATTTATGACTCGATCCACAGGCACTTGTTTTACCCGCTGTTGCGGCGAAAACAGAAACGCAATCTCGCAAGCCTCAAGACATGGACACAGAGCATCGACCCCAAAGAGATGTCGGAGATTGATTACCGCGAACTGTTTTTCATCGATCAACGCATGGCAGGATGGATGGGCGATCTGGAGCAATCCATCGACCTGACCGGCGCAACACGCATTCACGTGGCAAACTGCCAGCGAACTTATGAACTCATGCTGTCCGTGCCTTTGGATGTCCGGATGAAAAGCGCGCACCACAGGGACTTGATCCGGCTCTGGGCGCCGGAACTGGACGCATTGCCGTTCAACCCGTCCGAAAACACGCGCCCACGTCTGTCTAAGACCCTCCGCAGACTGCGAAAACTGCGGAAATATGTGCATGCAATCGTGACCTGAGACGCTGTTCCATGAATTCGGCTCGATAGGTCAAGGCCCCACAGAAACAGGGACCTATCGCAGGTCACCTGATGTCAAACCAGACGACAGATGATCGGCGAGGCGCAACGCAAGGGCGACGATTGATTGGGTCGGTGGGGCCGAGCCGCTGCTTGGGAAAATCCCGGAACCGGCCAGATACACTCCGCGCACCCCATGCACCTGACATGTGCCGTCGACAACGCTGTCGCTGGGATCACCGCCCATGCGGGTCGTTCCGATCTGATGATACCCGTCGCGGGCCTTGCGGCGCACGACTTCCGCTCTCTCTTCTGCGGCCACATCATAGTCCAGCTGTGCAAGCCCCGACCGTGTCAGTTCGTCTGCCAGACGCGCATGTCCGCGCAGCACGGCCTCGATGTCGGCATCCGAATAGTCATACGTGATCTGAATGTCCGGCAAGCGGTCCGGCGCGACCGGCCCTGCAAGGTCAATGCGATTTTCGACGCGTTGTTCCTGTTCTGCGTGATAATTGAGCTTGTAGCAGTTGCGATGGTTCGGGATCAGATGGTCCAGCTTCCTGCGCGCGCGATTGGTCATGGCGCGGTAGGTGGCCGGGGCCGCACGCAGGGACGTCGCCAGATCGCGGATCAGATTGCCCAGATGCGCGGTGGCCGGGGATGTTTCGGCCGCGTCCGGTGCGCCGGGTCCGCTGTGGGTCTGGTTGTTGTCAGAAGCGCCTCTGAGGCGTGACAGCAGATATTTGGCGGACAGGATGCCGGAGCCGTGGGCTGCGTCCTCTGACGGCCAGTTCTTGGCCCAGAAGAACATGTTGGCATCCGGTTCCACACTGCGAAAGACTTGTCTCTCAAAGCCGCCCTGCAGGGACGGATGCCAGCCAAAAGGGCCCGGTCGGGTCGATTTAGGAAACTGGATCGTTGAAATCGTACCAGTCAGGTGACCGCTATAACGCTGCCCCAGAGCCTCCAAATGACCAAGGCTGTCGTTGTGACGGGCCCGGTCTGCCAGAAGCAGGCGCGCGGTCTCGATCCCGCCCATTGCGATCAACGTCACCCGGGCGCGGATCTCGTGCAGGTTGGTATCGGATGCCAGCCGGAGCCGCACGCCCGTACAGGAGGGTCCGGCATGAGGATCCCGGTTCACGGCAAGCCCAACAACCGAGGCTGACAAAAGGATATCCGGCCCGGTTGCGGCGTCCAGCCGGGCCTTGTGATGCGCGCTGATGGGTCCGTCCACGGCCTGCATTTCTGTGGCGTTCAGATCAAAGCTTTCCGAGCAGACCGGGTGCAGAAAGGGCCGACCCAGAGCGGACCCGCCCAGAAAGGCCGCAGCGTCATCCAGATACCGGGCATAGCTGTCATAGGGCACGGGCCAGTTGTTGTGTTGGAACTCTTCCTGACCAAACGGCATGATCCGCCCACCCCAAAGCCAGGATGTGCCCCCAAGCGCCTGACAATGGGTCATATCGAGCGCTTCATGTGCGCCCGGATTGGAACGCGACGCGTCTGGGGGCGGGGCAGGCATATCGGAACCGGCATCCAGCAGCAGGACCGCATGACCCGCTTCGGATAAGGACAGGGCTGCGGACATCCCGGCTGGGCCTGCACCGGCGACACAGACATCATAGAGCCGCGTGGTGGCCGTGGCGATGTCAGTCAGAGGCATCACGTCTCCGGTCCGGCAAGGGGCGCGCAAGGTAAGCGATCTGTGTCATGAGTCACCCGGACGTCCGACAATCACCAGGTCGTCCCACGCAACGGCGGTAATGCCGGGGGTGTTCACCTGAGACAGCCAGCTATTGGCGGCAAAGCCGTTGGTGCAGCGATCATTGCCCATGTCCATGATGATCGGGGTATAGGCGTTCTGAAACCGGGGCAGCCCATAAAGCTGTTTGATTCCCGTGTCTTGGGCGCTGGATTTTTCGGTCCAGCCAGTACGCTGGCATCGGGTCTTGTGAAACAGCGCCAACAGATCGGGCGGATGTTTCCAGAACGTATCGACGTCAAAGCTGGCATGGTTCCGAAAGCCGACCTTGACCGGATTGGCATGAGCCATTTCCACCCAGTTCAGCCCCATGAGGTCACGCAATTTGCCGTCATAAGTGAGCGCGATGCCTCCGGCTGCGACGACACCCAGAACGGGCGATGGGGAGATGTCGTTGAGGTAACGACCGAACACTTCACCGCGCATGGACAACTGGTATTCCTTGGCGATCCCGAAGCGCTCCTGATAAAAGGCCAAGCTGTTGAGCACCGCCCAGAAGAACAACGCCAAGCTGATCCCGGCGATCTGACCGCGTCTGGGAAGTGTCCGCAGCGCCCAGACCCCGAACAGGACAACCGGCAGCGCCAGAATCGGCATGATCGGCTGATAAAACCGCCAAAGCGCGAAATGATCCCCGCCCAGCATCACATAAACAGACAGAATGCCCAGAACCAGCGCACTGGCCAGCAGGCGCGTGCGGTCCCCGGGGCGCGGCGCACGCAGCAGACGAACACCGCTCAGGGCTGCCAGCAGGACCCAGGCACCGACAAGAACTTCGGCAAAGGGCTGTTCGGTGACAAAGCTCGCCAGATACTTCGCGCCGTCGACGATGTTCTGCAGCCGGTCCGAAGACACTTTGGCATAGTAAGTGTTGGGAAAGGGGAACCCGAAATAGGCGATCCGCCCCAGCACAAGGGCGGCGAAAGAGGCAAGGGCCGCCAACACAGCCAGCCCCAAAGGACGCCAAACGGCGGGGCGCAACACGCAGGCCAACAGCACCAATCCGACAGCCACCGCGATTCCCTCGGGGCGCGTCAATGGCATCGCTAAGGCTGCCAAAAGCAACACAGGGTCAAAGGCGGGTAGGGTCTCGCTCGGTTCGGTGAGCAGCGACAAACGGTCCAAAAGCAGCATGCACAGCGCGGACCAAAGCGCGATTTCCATCATGGACCAGACCGACCATATGAAAAATCCGGGCAAGCCAATAAGTGCAACCGTCATGATCCCGACAACGGTCAGACCCGGCAATTCACCTGCAGCGCGATGCGCGACGCGCAGACCAAAGAACACGGCCAGAACCGTGAACAGGGTCGTGATGCTCAGGATGGCAAATTCAGGGTTGCCCCAGAACAGGTAGGGCACGGCAACCAGCACAGTCCACAGAAACGAGGTCGCGCCTTCGACGCGTTCATCCCCGATGTTGTAAACAAACCCATGTCCGTTCGCGAGATTCTCGGAATAGGACCGGGTGATGGCGGCATCGTCGATCCCGTTGGTGCCCGGTGCGCCAGCCAGGTACCACGCCAAAGCTGCCGTGATCAGAGTAACAAAAAGGGCCGCGCCCAAACCGGGAATCTTCGGCAACGAAGGTTGAATTTGAAAAGACATGATAAAACCGAAACTTCAATCAAGCCGTGTAAAGTTGGTGCAAAAATAGACTTCTAACCCGTCTGGGGTAGGGATTCCAGCGTGCAGACACAAGAGTTGTCTTGGCATTTGGTCCGGATTTGTGGTTTGTTTGCAGAATATTGAACTTTATGCGGTCACGCGATGCGGCTGCTATTTTCCAGTTTTTTTGGAGAACATATTTTGACGATTTCATGTGCCATCGACTGGCTCGGGGCGGGTATTCAGGACACTTCACAGGTACCGGAAACCACAGAACGTAGCGCGTTGGGGCGCAGGCTACGGAATGCGAGTCATGGCTCGTCCGAGCTTTTGATGGCGCCCTGACGCAACAGAGATTTTAACGTCATGGTAGTATTGGTGAAGGAATGATCGGGTACAGGCGGGACATAGATGGGCTGCGCACAATCGCAGTCATGCCAGTCGTGCTGTTTCACGCGGATGTCAGCGGTTTGTCCGGTGGCTTTGTGGGCGTTGACATCTTCTTTGTCATTTCCGGATTTCTGATCACGTCGATCCTGCATCGACAGATCAGCGCTGGGACGTTCTCTATCATCAACTTTTATGAACGCCGGGCGCGCCGGATCCTGCCAGCGCTGTTCGCGGTGATTCTTGCCACGCTGGCAGTGAGCTATTTCGTCTTCATGCCCGCGGAATTCGAGGACACGGCGGCCTCTGCTCTGGCGACGGTCTTTTTCGTCTCCAACATTCTGTTCTGGTCCGAAACAGGCTACTTCAGCCCCGGAATCTATGATCGGCCTCTGCTGCATACGTGGTCTTTGGCGATCGAAGAACAGTTCTATATCTTCTTCCCGCCGCTGATGATGCTTCTGGCGTTTCTGAAACAGCGCCCAAGGCTGGTGATTGGGGGCGTGACGCTTCTGTCCTTCGCGCTGAGCGCGATGACCACGTCGATGCGTCCGGACATGGCCTATTACCTGTTGCCGTGGCGCGCATGGGAGCTGGGTGTGGGCGCGTTCATTGCGCTGAGTATTGCTGACATTCAGATCAGACGGGGGCTTAGGGAAGTGTTGTCGCTTCTTGGGCTGGCCATGATCGCCTATGCCATCGTGAGTTTTGACAAGGCGACGGTCTTTCCCGGAGCAGCCGCCCTGCTGCCAGTGGCAGGAGCCGGGCTTTTGCTGATCTGTGGCGGACGCGGCGACATTCTAAGCGACCGGGTGTTGTCTACAGGCCCGATGGTTGGTCTGGGGCTGATTTCCTACTCGCTTTATCTGTGGCACTGGCCAGTCATCGTGTTTTACCAGCAGCTGACGCTGGAGCGGCCTGCATTGGGCGGCGTGATCATCGTTGTGGGGCTGTCTATCCTGCTGGCTTGGCTCAGCTGGCGCTTTATCGAAGCCCCCTTCCGGCGCCACTCTGCCCCAAAGTCGGAACTGACCGAAGGTATGGTCTGGTCCCGTCGGGGCATTTTCGGGGCGTCCCTGACATCTGGTCTGTTGATTTCAGCGCTGTCGCTGATGGTGATGCTGGGTCAGGGCTGGTCCTGGCGTCTGCCCGAGGACGCGGTGCGTCTGGCGGCGTTCCGGGAGGACAAGCACCCAAGGTTACGCGAATGCACGGCGCGCGGCGCCAACGCGTGGCGCGCACCCGCGGATGCCTGCGTCTTTGGCCCGCCCAAAGATCAACCCGAGGATGGCCCCAATATCGCGATCTGGGGGGACAGCCATGCCGCAGCACTGCTGCCCGAGATCGAAGCGGCGGCGTTTCGCGGATCGCACCGGGTGGCCTATCTGTCCCGGTCCGGCTGCCTTCCTGTGCGCAATGTGGAACGACTGGATGGGCAAACCGGGCGCTGCGTGGATTATGGCAACGCCTCGATGGAGTTCATCCTGAACACACCGAGTTTCGACACGGTGATCCTTGTGTCGCGATATGCCATGGCGGCAAAGGGATACTTGGTGGATTACGGTCTGGCAGAGAGGGATTTCGGCCCGACCCTGTTCGAGGACGCCGAGACGGGTCGCTGGCCGGAAGACGCGCGACTGGATCAGCTGATGGGCAAGCTGGAGGAAGCGGTTACTCTGATGACCGACGCGGGCCTGACAGTTGCGGTGGTCTATCCAATCCCTGAAATCGGCCACAAGGTTCCCGAAACGCTGGCCAAGCTGTCCCTGCAGGGGCGCCCGATTTCCGATTTTGGTCTGACCCGCGCGGACTTTGACGCGCGCAACCGGGAGATCATTGCGCGGTTGGACCAGATCACGGAGCGCAGCGGCGCACTGCAGATTCGCCCGTATGAGATGTTGTGCGATGCAGAACTGTGCCGGACGTACCGTGATGGGGCGGCGCTGTATTACGATGATGATCACCTGAGCAGCGCAGGTGCGGCCCTGCTGGGTTCGGAACTGGATCGCGTGATGGATCTGGGTCGGGCAGAGGCACAGGTCCGCGAGGGTGACGGCACCTGATGCGCTTTGATGTCGTTTGTATCATCGACCCCCGTTTTGAAGGTGGGACCGCTGCTGCAGTGGCCTGCGATGTGTCTGCGTTTCTGGAGGCGGGTCTGAGTGTCGCTTTGGTGGAGGTCACAAGCCCCTATCTGGCGGATACGGAGCGGACGCGCAGCAAGATCATCACCAACATGGTGCAGGACCCGCGCGTGCAGGTTCTGGACATCACACGAGATCCTGAAGTTATCGCACGGGCGGCGTTCTTCCACCATCCGATGACGTTCTTTTACGGACTTGAAGCCTCCTTCCGTCTGCGCGCAGAGATGTCATTCCTTGTGGCGCACCATCTTCCCTTTCGCGGCGATGGATCCCTGCAATATGATCCCGTGGTAACGTCGTGGCGCGTGTACCGACGCACGGGGGTCTGGCCTGTTTGGGCTCCGGTGTCAGGCATTTGTCGTCAGCAATTGCAGTCGTTTGCCCCGCTTATCCGATTGGCGAGCGAGGACTGGCCCAACGTGTTTGATGTCAGTGACTGGGTGCCAAAGCGACAGGCCTTTGCACAGGATCGTCTGGTAATCGGTCGGCATGGGCGCGCGGATCTGTTGAAGTGGCCCGCGACAAGCGCGCAGATCCAAGCGAGCTTGCCCGCCTTGCCTGATACAGAGATTCGGGTGATGGGCGCGCCGCTGGCCGATTTCGACCAGATGGGCATTGATACGTCCCACTGGACGCTGTTGCCCTTTGATGCCGAACCGGTGGCGCAGTTTCTGGATCGACTGGATGTGTTCATTTATCACTTCCATCCCGATTCCAGTGAAAGTTTCGGGCGGACAGTTGCGGAAGCCATGTTGATGGGCGCGGTCTGTATTCTGGACCCCCGGCTGGAGCCGACGTTTGGGGACCTTGCGCTGTACGCCCCGCCAGAGGAGACGGCGGCTGTGTTGGAGCGGCTACGCGCCGACCCGGTTGCGGCCCGGCGTCTGGCCGAACGCGCACAAGCCGCAACCCGTGCGCGCCATGACATCGGCTCAGTTCCCGCGCGTCTTGAGGGGCTTATGTCCACGCGCCCGTCTCAAGGCGCGACGGCGGCGCGCGCGGCCTCACCTATCGAAGTGCTGCGCAAGACGGTGGGCATGATGCGGCGGCGCGAATACTTCCTGTCTCAACTGGCGTCGAGGTCCTGAACACGTGACCCAAGCCACCGACAGCCCCAAACCTTCCTGGCGCCAGTCGTTCTGGAAGCATGCCGAAAAGGCGGCGTGCCAGTTGTTCCGCCACGGCTTGCGGATCAAGGCGCGTGATCGGACCGCGCAAACAGAAACTCGGCCTGCGCTTGTGCTCGCCCCGCATGCGGATGATGAAACACTGGGCTGTGGGGGCACGATTGCGTTGAAGCGCAAGGCAGGCACGGCCGTGACAGTGGCCGTTGCAACGGATGGGTCGGCGTCTCATAGCCGGGAGCGCACGCTGGAGACCTCACGGGACGATCTTGTGAAATTGCGCCAACGGGAAACGACGCAGGCCTGCGCCACGCTTGGGGTCACATCAGAACATCTGCATTTTCTGGGCTTCAAGGATGGGCAGTTGAGCGACTGCGTGCCGGAATTGAGCGCGGCCATCGCGGAACTGATTCAGAACGCGTCTCCGAGGGAGGTCTATGTCTCGGCGCATCGCGACGGGCACCCCGATCATGTGGCCCTTGCACTGGCGGCGCGGCGCGCTGTGCAGGATCTGCCGGAAGACACTGTCAGCCTGTACGAATACCCGGTCTGGAGCTTTGACTTTCGGTCCTGGAGGCGTCCGGGTCTCACCAACACAAAAGGCTTTCTTCTGGGGCTGCGCGACATGCTGAGCGAACTTGCCCGTTGGCAAATGTCATCGGTGCGCATCGGATCGTTCGTTGCGCTAAAGCGGACCGCGCTGGATGCGCATCAGTCACAACTGGGCACATACCAGCCCGAGCCACACTGGTCAGGATTGCCGGAGAGCTTCTTGCAGAATTTCTTTTCGCCTCGTGAGCTGTTTCGCCATGTGCCGCGCGATCAGGACGGTGCGCGATGACGGCGCCGCGGCTCGTGTTGATCTGCCACAAGGCTCCGTTCGGGCGCGCCATGGCGGCGGCGCTGCAGGCGCGGTTTGGTGCGGGTCCTGATGCGGGGCTGGTGGGTGTTCTGGGCATCGACCGCCCGGTGTCGCGCTTACATAAGCTGAAGCAGGGGATGCGGAATGCCGTGCGCATGTCGTCGCTTGAGCGTCAGGTGCGGCGAATCGAACAAACCCTGTCGCGAGAGGCGGATCAGGCTTTTGAAACAGCTGCCTCCCCTCCGGCGGACTGGCCTGCGGGTGTGGCTGTGCATCTGACCAGCAATCCCAATGCTCCGGACTGTGTGGATTGGTTATCTGCGCTGCAACCCGACATTCTGGCCGTAACGGGCGCGCCCATCCTGCGGCCCCCAGTGTTTGAGCTTCCGCGTCTGGGGACCTTGAACATGCATTCGTCGCTGTTGCCGGCTTATCGTGGCACGCAGGCGGAATTCTGGCAGGTTCTGGAAGGTGGTTTGGACACCTGTGGTGTGACTGTGCATTTCGTGAATGCTGGTGTTGATACGGGCCACATCGTGTTGCAACGCGCGACCCCAGCAGAACAGGGGATTTCTCCCCAAGCCCTGCGGACCCGCAATCTGCTTGTCGCACTGGATCTGGTCCCCGAGGCCATCGCAGCGGTTGCTGATGGGTCAGCAGAACCGCAGCCCCAAGGTTCTGGTGACGGCGTGACGCGGCGCAGCCGGGATCGGACATTGGAAACCCGTGCCCGGTTGCTGACGCAGTTGGGATATGACGGATTGAGCGTATAAGAGGTGTCTTTGGCGGTATGAAACAGGTTTTGAGATCCAAGGTGATTGCAGGCGGTTTGCGTCTGCGCAATTTGCGTGCGGAAGACGCGCTTGTTCTGTCCTGCGATCCGCGCAGCGGGTCCACGTGGCTAAGCGAGGTGCTGACCGCCTGTACGCCGAGCGCGGTCATATGGGAGCCGTTTCACCTTGATAACGTCCCGCGCGTTCGGGACGCCGGATTTGCCTGGCGTCAGTACATTCCCCCAGACGCAGATTGGCCGGAGGCCGAGGCGCTGGTGCGGGATATCTTGCGCGGTCGGCTGATCAATCAATGGACCAGTTGGGCAAGCCCGGCCTCTGGCTTTTTCACGGCAGAGCAGCTGATCGTCAAATGTTGTCGGGCAAATGGGTTTCTGCCGTGGATGGTGCGGCGGGTCGCGTTCCGCCGCAAACCTATCCATTTCCTGCGCCATCCCTTTGCAATCGCGGCGTCGCAGATCCGCATGGGAAATTTCGACACCGCCGGAATGGACGCCGATCTGCAGCGTGGACCGTATGCAAAGGACCTCGCCGAGAGCGCAGAATACATCCGGGGCCTGCAAACGGACGAAGAACGTATCGTCGCGATGTGGTGCCGAACCCAGAAAGGCGCCCTTGAAGATTCGCAAACCCAAGATCGCGTGGTGCGCATGCACTATGAAACCTTGTCCGTTTACCCGGAACGAGAAATCCAGCACCTGTTTGATGCTTGGGGCGAGCCCGTACCAGAAATCGCACAGGCGCAGGTTCAAAAGGCAAGCCGCATGACACAAGGTGACAGCCTTCTGAATGACCCGGAGCAACAGGTTGGGAAGTGGCGCCATCAGTTTTCCGACCAGCAAATTGCGCGCATGGGTCAGATCCTGAAGGACTTCGGTATTTCAGCCTATGGTGAGGACCCGATGCCTGTGACTTAGGTCGCCAAAAAGCCACCCGCGCCTTCAGCCGATTCTCTCTCATCATGTTTCATTTTTGGGCTGATCAGAGGTTCTTGGGAACGCATTGTCTCAAAAACAGGCAGCTTTTTCTCTGAATGCGTGTATAATCTTCGAATCAGCGAGGCCATTGCACGGATTCATTAAAATCCCCTTGCCAATGACCGCGCTTAGCATAAAAATGGTTAAAACTAAGAAATTTTTGTTACTTTTTCGTATTGCGAGCGCTTTTTTGCTCAATTGTTTATTTTGCTGGGGTGGATTTGTTGAAATGTACCATTCACATTACTTTGACGTAAGTAACCACTGGACAACTCAGTCTTCAGGTAAGCGGCTTTTTGATGTCGTTTTTTCTGGGGTGTTGTTGGTCCTGTTCCTACCTGTCTTTGCTGTCATTGCCGTGCTTTTGAAGTGCGCTGACCGCGGGCCAGTTGTCTATGCGCACACGCGTGTCGGAAAAAATGGCGAGCACTTTCCGTGCTACAAGTTCCGCACGATGGTGTCAGACGCGGATGCGCGTCTTGCTGCTTTGCTTGAGTCTGATACTGCGCTGCGCGACGAATGGCTGGAGACGCGCAAACTGCGAAATGACCCGCGTATTATCCCGGGCATTGGATTCATTTTGCGTAAGACCAGCCTTGATGAACTGCCGCAGATCCTGAATGTGTTTTTGGGACACATGAGTATCGTTGGCCCGCGTCCGATTGTGGATGACGAGCTAAGATATTATGGGGTCAAACGCTTTGAATATCTGTCTGTTCGTCCCGGTTTGACCGGTCCGTGGCAGTCTTCAGAACGGTCCGATAGCACGTATGACGAGCGCGTGAAGCTCGACGTCGAATACGTGCGCTTTGGATCGCTATGGAAGGATATTTGGATCGTTCTGGTAACTGCGCGCAAGTTTCTCGGGTTGCAGACCGGAGGCGCTTACTGAAGGGACAGCGGCGTGTTCGCTGTCCTCCACGCTTTGCGGTGACGCAGAGGGTGGTGGTGCGACAAATGCAAGTGCCACGACGAGCGGACCGCTAATCAACCACGCGCCAATCACCCACAACCAGACATTCCCGCCAAGTGCTGACGATAGCATTATTGCGCCGAAGATCATGGCGCATATCAGTAGGGTGGATCGGAACAAAAACATGTGAGGTTGTGTACAGTTCCATCTAACGAGTGTGTGACTCAAAGTAGCGTCAATTCCACCATTGCAAGAGTTCGGTGTTGACGCCACTCGTTTTTCGGTGATTTTCCGCCGATAAGCAACAAAATGGTGTGTGTTTAAGTCATTTTTACGGCGCGCTGGAAATGTTCGGTGTTTGAGGACGGCCAATATGTCAAACGACAGCTTTTTTGGCAGCGTGCGCTCCCTTGTCGGAGCACGGGCCGTTCTGATGGCTTTGCAGTTTCTAAGTCTTCCGATTCTTGCCCGGCTGCTGTCGCTTGAGGACTTCGCCATCATCGCATTGGGAATGGCGATTCCGGCATTCGCCAACACATTCAGTGATGCCGGGCTTGGTCGATCGCTGATCCGGGCCCAGACCTATGATGAGGCCGAGTGGAGCACAGTGTTCTGGTTCCTACTGGCCGTGGGTCTCGTTCTGGGCGCTTTGGTTCTTATGTCCGCGCCGCTTTTTGCTTGGGCCATGGGGCGGCCAGAGCTTTTGACCGTTGTCATGGTGTTGGCAACCGTGCCGTTCATGCAGTCGGTTATGTCCGTGCATCAGGCATCTATCGAACGGGCATACCGGTTCGGAGTTATCTCAAAAATCACCGTCACGGCGGGGATTGCCAGTGTGCTGGCGGCACTCTGGATGGCCTATCTGGGGTTTGGGTATTGGGCTTTGGTCATGCAGCAAGTTCTGCTGGCCGGGTTCAAATTGCTTGGTGTGTTCTGGTTCTCCCGGTTCCGCCCAACCATGGTGTTTCGCGTGCCCCTCCTGCGGCGCCATTTGGTTTTCGGGCGCAATACGCTGTTATTGTCCGGGGTCCTGACAGTGCAAAATCAGCTGCCGGTCCTTGCGTTCAATCAGATGTTCGGCACGTTGGCGGTGTCGCTTTGGTCCATGTCAGAACGCATTTCGCGGTTCCCAAAACTGGGCGCGTCGGGCCCCTTGTCGCAAGTCACCATGGTATCCATGTCGCGCCAATGGCAGGACGGGGACGGGGCGGCCTCCACTGGAAAATCCTACCTGTCGGCAACGCGATTGTTGGCGACATTGATGTTTCCGGGTCTGCTGGTTGTCGCGTTTAACGGGGCACCTGTGTTTGCCTGGCTTTTGTCGGATACGTGGACCGGAGTTGCCCTGATATTTGGTCTGGCAGTGCCGGGTCTGCTGGTCGACATGATCGCATCGCTGGGCGCACGCGTATTCATGGTTGCTGATCGAACGGACCTTCGGCTGAAGATGGCGGTTGAAAGATTTTTAATCGGAACAGCCGTCTTTCTGGCCGCACTTCCATTTGGCGTCGAAATAGCAATTTTTGTGCGTAGCCTTTTCGTTGTTTTGTATCTTCCGCGATATTGGAGTTTTATGAACCAATGCGTTCCATTGTCCGTAAAGGCGGAAGCAGGTGTCCTTGTTCCCCCAGTTCTAATTGGTCTTTCTGTGGGTATTTTGTCTGCTTTCTTTATTACTCCGCAATTACAATCTGATATTATTGGAGCAATTACAGTGCTTGTCTTATGTGTATTCGCCAGCGCCCTCGCCGTGGCTCTTACATGGCGGGGACTGCGTAAGGATGTTACTTGGTTGCGGGGCTCGCCGGTGTCTGCCGAATGAGCCAACAAATATTGGTCAAAAGTTTGTTCGGTAACATTTGCGAATCTTGATACCTGTGGTTGAAAATAGCGGTACAATGGGTGAATCCCGCAATTGACAGGGGGTCGGAGCAAGCCTAGAATTTGGTTAATATTACTGTTTTTTGTGACTGGGAAGCATGTGCGTTGCGCGCGAAACTTCTCGATTTTTTTGTTTTACGATCCGCTTTGCCAGAGTTGGTAACTTTAGTAGTTTTTTATTTTTGGGGAATTGCAAGCCGTGAATTATGTGTTTGAAACCGATAATGTTGGCGTCGATATTCAGGATATTGCGCTTACTGGAAATTTCACGATTGAATTCAACGTCTATTTTGAGCCTGGCTCCGCCATTGCGAAAAACGACGGGGTCTTTTCCTCTCAGGTCGGCAGTGGAAACGACATCAATTTCTTTAACGGTATTCCGCGCCTTTATGACGGAGACAGAGGGGACGTTGTTGTCGGGACGACACCGCTGGAGACCGGCGTGTGGAACCACATCGCCTTTGTCCGCGAGGAAGGCACTGTTCGGCTCTATATCAACGGGGTCAACGAGGCCAACTCCTCGACCACGAACTACAACAATACGTTCACGATATCGGAACTGGCATCCAGCACCGTAGGTGCGTTGGAAGGTCGTCTGGACGAAGTGCGAGTCTGGGATCTGGCGCGTCCGGGGGCTGAAATCCTTGAAAACGCCAACCAGACGCTGGATCTGGCCGGTGGCATCCCCGTTGGGTTGCAGCGCTACTACCGTTTTGACGAGGACACGGATCACATCATTGATGCGACCGGCAATGCGGAGACGCTGCACGATCTGCACCCGCCCACCGGAACCGCAATCATCCAAGACGACACGGTGTTCGACACGCCGGTCGGTGATGTCGGCGGTTTCATCGATACCAAGGTCGTCAACGGACTGATCCTGCCCACGGACATGGCCTTTTTGCCCGATGGCCGGATGCTGGTTATTCAGAAAAGCGGCGAGGTGATCATTGTCGAGGATCCGTCCGTCGCCAACAGTCCAAAATCCATCTACATGGATCTGAGCGCCGAGGTGGAGCAATTCCGCGAAGCCGGGCTGCTCAACATCGAAATCGACCCGAACTTCGAAGACAACGGGTACTTCTACCTGCTTTACACGGATGTGAACGAGCAGCGCACGACGGTGGCGCGGTATGAGCACGAGGAAAACGCCGGCGGGGTGACCAGCACTGGTGATCTGTCGTCCAAGTCTGTGCTGTGGCGGGAATATGATCTGTTCTCGGAAAAGGACCATCAGGGCGGCGGCTTGGCCATCGGCTATGAGCCCATCGATGCCAATGACCCCAGCCCCTACAAGCTTTACATCTCGATCGGGGAAGAATTTGCGCCTGAAAATGCCGGGGACCTGACCCATGATGATGGCAAGGTGCATCGGGTCAATCTGACGGATGGCTCCATCCCGACGGACAACCCGTATTATGATCCAGCCGTGGCAGCGACCTACACGCCATCGGTCAACACATTGTCGGCGATTTCCACCAATGTGGCGAACCTTGCTCTTGATCCTGAAGGCGTGATCACGACGATCTACAGCTCGGGTCTGCGCAATCCGTTCCGGGCCGAATACGATCAGCAGTCCGGCACGCTTTGGATCGGGGAAGTCGGTGGGAACGGACGGTTCGCGACCGAGGACATTCACATCGCCGCGCCCGGTGCCAACCATGGCTGGCCCGACCACGAAGGCTTTTTGCCCGACCCGAACGATCCGGGTAATCCGATCTTCAGCTATGTGCATGCGTCTGCCCCGGGGCAGGACCAGCTGCCCAGCTATGGGGATGCAGGATCGTCGGTGTCTGGTGGCGTCGTCTATCGCGGGGATCAGTTCCCAAGCGAATTCGAAGGCGTCTATTTCTATGGCGACTGGGTGCGCAACTGGATCCGCTATCTTGAGATCGATTATTCATCGGGTGAGCCGGTCCTTGTGTCCGACAATCACTTCAAGAACGCCGGTGGTCAGGTTCTGACTTTTGCCGAGGCTCCGGACGGGACACTGTACTACATCACAACCTTCCAGACCGGGAACATCTTTACCTTTGAAGGGGCTGTGAACCGGCTGGAATACAGCAGCGGCAATCAGGCCCCCGAAGGCACAGGGATCATCCTTGATCCCGGCGAAGACAGCAGCCTGACTGCGCCCTATACGGTGACTTTTGAGACGGACGCTTTTGACCCGGACGGAGACGATCTGACCTATGTCTGGTCCTTTGGTGATGGCCCGGACATTGATGGCGACGGGATTGGCGATGGTGCCACATCCACCGAGCAAAACCCCTCCTACACCTACACCGAAGAAGGCCAATACACGGTTGAACTGATCGCCACAGACAGCAACGGCGCGCAGACGGTGTACAACCCGGCAACCATCACGATCGGCAATGCCCCCACAGTGACGATCACAACGCCGAGCGAAGGGCAAACCTTCCGGGCTGGTGATGTGCTTACGCTCACCGGCTTTGCCACAGATCTGGAAGATGGCACGCTGTCGGGTCCGGATGTGTTCTGGTCCGTGAATCTGGCGCATAACTCGCATTTCCACCCCGAGATTGCCGCGTTGGAAAACGTGCCCGGTGGGATCCAGTTTGTTATCCCGGATTCCGGTCATGATACGTTTGAAAACGTTGGATTCTTCATTGCTCTGACCGCGATTGACAGCTCTGGTTTGTCCACCACGGAAACCATTGTCATCTATCCCGAGGAAAGCCTCACCACCTATGACATGCCCGATGTCGCCGGGTTCACTTTTTACCTCGACGGGATCGCGTTCACCGGGGATCAGGTGCGCGACAACATGGTTGGGTTCAATCACACACTGGATGTGCAGAGTTCCTACATTGATGGTGGGTTCCAGTGGGATTTCTCTCATTGGGAGGACGATCCTTCGATCACCACAACCGCGCGGACCTTTGTCGTCCCCGAGGCGGACAGCACGATCCGGCCTGTCTATGTGCAAGGCGCCGTTGTGGGGCCTGTGGACGCGGTTGACGATCCATTTACACGAGAGGTCGACACGCTTGATGGCAATGCGGTCAATGTGATCGGCAATGTGCTGGCGAATGATACCAACCCGACCGGAGATCCGTTCGGGATTACCGGCATTGACGGTTACAAGGTGACTGGCCTGCCCAAGGCGGACAATACCCTTGATAATTCCGGGCGCTATGGCTGGATCTGGGGCGACAATGGGGGCCAGTTCCGCGTCTACGAAGATGGTACCGTTGAATTCCGCGACCGGGACTTGCAATTTGCCGGGCTCGCAGAAGGCGAAAGCATCACGACATCCATCACGTATGATATTGCGGATGGCGACGATGTTGATCTCGCGACAATCTCGCTGACCCTTGAGGGTGCCGGAACACCCAACACCGCACCGACCGGGACGGGGATTGTGTTGGATCCGGGTGAAGACATGGCCACCGATGCACCGCATCTTGTGACCTTTGAGTCCGATGTCACGGACGCAGAGGGCCATGCGCTGACCTATGCCTGGGACTTCGGCGATGGAACCACCTCAGATCTCGCCGCACCGTCACATACCTATAGCGCCATTGGGCTTTATTCAGTGTCGCTGACGGTGACGGACGAGCTTGGCGCATCCACGGCGTTTGACAGTGTCGCAATTGACGTTGGCAATGCCCCTCCGGTTGCCGTGGATGACGCCTATACTCTTCCGCTGGGCTTTGACCCGGTGACCAACCACATCCACATCCTGATGAATGACTATGATCCGGATGGTGCGCTGAATCCGCAGATGGTTGAGGTGATCAGCGGTCCCAGCTTCGGCACGATTGAGATTATCGACACCGAACAGGAGCTGATCGATCGCGGCATGTCGGCAGGCCACTATGGCCATGCGGAATACGCGCCCACGGATCCGTCCTTCACCGGCACGGACAGCTTCACCTACCGCGTTCAGGACGATGAAGGCGCTTGGTCCAACGTGGCAACCGCGACGATCACTGTGACGGACACACCACCTGATGTGCTTGCGGCGGTTGGGGATACGATGTCAGTCGATCTGGCCGACTTGACAGGCGGGAACTGGATAACCCTGCCTTACAACCTGTTCACCAATGACACGGATGCGGGCACCGGATTCAATCTGCTGCAACTGGACGGCTACAAAGGCAATGGCCTGCCAACAACGGCCGCCAATTTCGACAATTCAGGCCGCCTGAAAACATGGTCGGACAATGGTGGGCTGTTCCGCATCGGCTCGGATGGCACGGTTGAATTCAAAGACCGGGATAACGATTTCGCCGGGCTGGCAGAGGGTGACAGCATCGCGGCGTCCATCGGCTATGTGATCGGTGACGGGACGGATACGTCTACTGCGCCGATTTCCCTGATCATCACCAATGGTGAGGCGGGACCACCCAACACGGCACCGACCGGGACGGGGATTGTGCTGGATCCGGGTGAAGACATGGCCACCGATGCACCGCATCTTGTGACCTTTGAGTCCGATGTCACGGACGCAGAGGGCCATGCGCTGACCTATGCCTGGGACTTCGGCGATGGAACCACCTCAGATCTCGCCGCACCGTCACATACCTATAGCGCCATTGGGCTTTATTCAGTGTCGCTGACGGTGACGGACGAGCTTGGCGCATCCACGGCGTTTGACAGTGTCGCAATTGACGTTGGCAATGCCCCTCCGGTTGCCGTGGATGACGCCTATACTCTTCCGCTGGGCTTTGACCCGGTGACCAACCACATCCACATCCTGATGAATGACTATGATCCGGATGGTGCGCTGAATCCGCAGATGGTTGAGGTGATCAGCGGTCCCAGCTTCGGCACGATTGAGATTATCGACACCGAACAGGAGCTGATCGATCGCGGCATGTCGGCAGGCCACTATGGCCATGCGGAATACGCGCCCACGGATCCGTCCTTCACCGGCACGGACAGCTTCACCTACCGCGTTCAGGACGATGAAGGCGCTTGGTCCAACGTGGCAACCGCGACGATCACTGTGACGGACCCCGGCACACCTGTCGAAACACCCGGTGCGTTGTTGTCTGTCAACAACGGCAGCGGCGTGGATGTTCAGGATCTTACCATCACGGGCGACTATACTGTGGAGTTCTGGGCCGCCTTCGAGACCGGCAGCAATCTTAACAAATATGACGCGGCGATCACGGGTGGCGTGTATGACAGCGCGCCCGGCGATGACAGCGCCACAGATGGGGTGTTCGGAAACGACCTGAACTTCCATGCTGGCAAGATGCGGCTCTATTCAACGGAATCCACTGGGTCGTCCGACGTCATTGTCGCCAATACTGCTGTTGCGGCAGACGGCGTTTGGAACCACTTCGCGCTTGTTCGAGAAGGCGATGACTTCTCAATTTATCTGAACGGTGTGCTGGATGCGACAAGCACCAATGCGCTGGCGGCCGATCTGGTGATCGAGAAGCTCGCGACCAATGTGCGCGACAGCAAGGCTCTGGGCGGAACGCTTGACGAATTGCGACTTTGGGATGATGCGCGCAGTGCAACCGAAATCAGCGACTATTTTGATCAGGTGATCGACGCCTCTGAACCCGACTTGTTGCGCTATTATCAGTTCAACGACGAAGACGGGGTCATCGATTCAACGGGCAATGCCGAACAGTCTGGAGATTTGCTCTTTGCGTCCATAACCGGTGCTGAGTGGACTGAAGCGGATGTCTTTGTCCTCTGATGATCTGCATAATCGGTCGTCCTCTTCCACGTACGGGGTGCTGAGCCGATCCTTTCCTGCGATTGCGCTGGTCGGGGGGATTGTACTGTTCTGTGTCAATCTGTGGCGCAATCGGTTCTTCCTGCATGATGACGCGTTCATTTCTCTGAAATACGCGACCAACTTGGCCAATGCCGGTGAGATGTCCTGGAACATCGGGGAGCGTATCGAAGGATATACGAACTTTCTCTATGTGTTGCTGACGGCCGGGCTGTTGCAGATGGGCGTTGATCCGGTCGTTGCGGTGCGGATCATCAACGCGGTGGCGATTGTGCTGCTGGTGGGGGCCGTCTTTTACGGTGTGCGTGCGCTTTTTCCGGCGCGTCTGGACATGCAAGCGCTGAGCGTTGCTTTGGTGCTTGGCAATATCTCTGTTGTGGTCTGGCTTCTGGGCGGGTTGGAAGCCCCGCTTGCGGCGGCGTTCGTTGCGTGGGCCTTTGCCTTTCTGTTGGTCAGCCTGACATCACAGGACACAGGTCTTCGCTGGCATCCCCTGATCTGGAGCGGGCTCGCGTTTGCCCTTGCGGTTCTGACACGGCCGGACGGTGTTATCGTTGTCGCGGTCACCTTTTTCGCGATCCTGTTTCTGGTCAGAGGCCCGTTCGGGACGCGGCTTGTCATGGGTATGATCGTTGCCGGGATACCGTTTGTTGTCTTCATGGTGCATCTTGGCTGGCGTGTGTCTTACTATGGTGACGTTGTTCCGAACACGTTCCACGCCAAGGTCGGGTTGGATCTGGCGCAGCGGATCACCAAAGTTCCTGACTATCTGTTGAAGTCCTCCTTGCTCTACCTGCCTGTCATCACCTGCGCGGGGCTTGCGGTTTTTGTCGCCCTGATTTGGGGGCGTTTGTCGCGCATCGCTTGGGTCTTGCTGACTGTTTCATTGGGTTTTTTCGCCTATGTGATCTGGTCCGGTGGAGACCACATGGCCGCAGCACGTGTTCTGCTGCCTGCCATTGGGCCTTTGTCGCTTCTGGCGATTGCTGCGATTGGGTCTCTGCCTGTTGCGCTGGGGCGCAATGTGGGTCTGTTGTGCCTGCTTTTGCTTGTTGTGGCGGCGTTTAACGCGCGCAGTTTCCGGATGGATTGGGCGGCGTTCAACGGGACAATTGTGGGCCAACATATCCAAACCGCTTGGCCTGCGGGATCGGTTGTGGCGCTGAACACCGCCGGGTCCACTCCGTTCTTTGGTCGGGGGCATGTGTATATCGACATGCTCGGACTGAATGACCGGGTCATCGCAAAGCGGGACGATGTCCCGTTCCTGGCGCAGCGGCAGAAAACGCCGGGGCATGGCAAAGGGGACGCCGCTTATGTCCTGAGCCGGCAACCTGACTACATCATTTTAGGGGGGGCAGAAGGGATTGACGTCGCGGACGCCGAAAAATGGTTTCTGACTGGGGTTGAATTGAAAGCCCTACCTGAATTTGCCGAGTGTTACCAAAAACAGACTACACCACTCACGGTTCCATCTGAGCTTGCGCCCTATCGACCCAATGCGCAGGCGCTTGTGTTTACGTATTACCAGCGCATTTGCGCCAAAAACCCGGAGACCTGAAATCAGGACAGGTTTTGCAAAATTGCCGAAACCGCCCTATGCACGGCAAGGAAGGATGCCGTGTGCGCGAACGTTGAAACAACCAACGTCGTCATCGGGTAACGGGAGCGTTTTGATATGACGGCCAGTGTTACAAGGTTTGCCCCTTCGTCGTTTTCCCTTTCGGCCCGGCCCTTTGAAAAGTACCTGACCGTCTTCTGGTTTGTCGTCACCTTCACGACATTTCCCCGAGACGAGCTGATCCTGTACCCGCTTGCGTTGTTTTACGTGTTTGCCTTCGTTCGGTTCCGGCAGGAAACCTTTCCGATCTTTCTGCGGGCTTGGCCTCTTTTGTTGTTGCCGCTGTGGGCCTTGATCATGTCGCCCTTTGCGGAAGTCCCCGATGTGGCCCTGAAGCGCGCCATCCAGATGATCCTAACCATTCAGGTCTGCGTCCTGTTTGTCGTGTGGATGCGCCCCCGAGAGATCGTCCTGACCGTGCTCGCAGCAACGGGCATATGCGGCGTTCTAAGCGTTTTCATCACGTCCTATCATGACGGCGCGATGACAGGCATCTTTGCGCACAAGAACATGCTTGGGGCAAAGATGCTGTTGTTGTGGTGTGCTGCGATCTGCATCGCGTTGGACAGCTGGATTCGCGCTTGGGTCCGCGTTTGCGCCTTGGGTCTTGCGGCGCTGGCTCTTGCCCTGATTCTGGCCAGCCATTCCGCGACAGCCCTTGTCCTTGCTGTTGTGATTGGTATGGCGGTTGTTGGCTTCAGCTTTTTTGCGGGGCACGGTGCTCGCACTCCGGTGGACCGGGCAGCGGTCACCTTGATCATCGCGGGTATACTGGGCGTCGCGATCCCCACGCTTGTGGCGCAAATGTCCGTATCACCCGTGTCCTATCTTCTGGGGGCTCTGGGCAAAAGCAGCACGCTGACCGGGCGCACGGAACTCTGGGCATATGCAGAGGATGTGATCCGCACACGCCCTTGGATCGGCTATGGCGCGGGTGGCTTTTGGCGTTACGAGGAAAATGATCTGGTCCGACAGATCTTTGCCGAATTCCACAAGAGTCCGAAGCAGGTATTTTCCTTCCACAACTCATTTTATGAAGTCACCGTACATTTTGGGCTGATAGGTCTGGGCCTGACTCTCTTCACACTGCTTTGGGCGACGTATCAGATCTTTGCACAGCTTCTGGTGCGGGGCGGTATGCCGTTCATCTTCTTTCCAACCGTGGCAATGGTTGGGTTGATCCGCGGTTTTGTTGAAAGCTCTCTGATGGGCCCGCTGATCATGGCGAATATGCTGCTGTGGATCGGGGCCGTTTATGCCAAGAGATATCCGCTGCGCTAGTTCAGCCTGGGTCTGTCCTGACAGGGCCCCGCAACAGGCCTCGCAATAGGCATTGTGCAACAGGCAAAGCTGGGTGACCACTGCCCATTCTGTAGGCAGCTTTCAGATGGCAGAGATCAGGAAATTTTATTTATTTTCAAACGCTTTTTCAGTGGCAACGCGCCAGCTACAGATGTTTACAAAGCCTTGGAAAATGCGTACGCTGAACCTTATTAATCACCATGTTGTTATTCATATGCAATTACCTGTGACGACGCGTAGGAGCCGACTTTCAAAAGCGGCAAAATCCCTGCGATCGGGTCTATCCAGACATGTCCCGCGCCAAATTCGCCTGATGTATCGCAAGCAGCAGTTTCGCGGCACCGCTGGGCGGTGTGATCTCTGCCAGTCTGACGTGTCTCATTTCAGCAATTCCGGTGTCGATCTGCCAATTGTCCAGAAGCGCCAAATTGTCGGTGCCCTGCCTTTTGCCAATGACATTTGCCCGGTCTGCTATGGGGCCAGTCGGGTGCGCCTTATGTGCCACTTCCTTGAAACCGAAGGCGCTGTCGGACAGCGGCCCTTGCGCTTCCTGCATGTCGCGCCTGACATCGGGATGTACTACTGGTTGGAACGGCAAAAGAAGATCGACTACGTCCCGACAGATTTGTCGCCCGAGCGATACACAATCGTTCCCAATGTGACCAAGCAGGACCTGACACAGCTGACCTTTGCGGATGAAAGCTTTGATGTCGTTGTGGTCAGTCATGTGCTGGAACATGTCCCCGATGACCACAAAGCCATGCAAGAAGTGCATCGCATTCTGCGTCAGGATGGATATGCGCTGTTCATTGGCCCGGAGGCCATTGATGGGGCTGAAACGGTCGAAGACCCGTGGATCAATGACCCCGAAGAACAAAAACGGCGTTTTGCCCAAAGAGATCATGTGCGGATCTACAGCCGCGAGGACTTCGTAAATCGCCTAAGGCAGACCGGCTTTGAAGTGAGTGCGTTCGGCCCCGATCAGATTCCTGAAGCGATTCAGAAAAGCAAGCGGCTCAACCCCGCTGAAATACTCTGGGTTGCACGCAGGGCCGATTGATCCGAATCTGCACCCGTGTTTTGCGGGATTTGCCCGCAGACAACGGTATCTATTGTCACACAGGGCGCTTAACGTTGTGATGCTGAATAATACGTGGGTTGGCACTAGGTCCGCCCGCGACTGAAACGACAACAATGCGAGTATGGAGTCCCCTGGTACGGCGAACCAAGTGTGCTCCAGTGTACGGTAATGACCAAACTGGCCTTCTTCGGGCATAACGTCAACGAACCCGCCGTGCGTAAACGGGCGCGCGCCTTCGCGGACTGTGGGCTTGATTTGGTTGGCATCATGCCTCACCGCGGAGCGCCTCAAACGGCGGCGTTCGACTTTGTCTCGCTGGGTCAAACGCGGGACAATGATTACCTTAGCCGCCTGCGGCCGTTTCTCAGATCGCTCCGGATCACTCCCGAAAACCATCCGGAACTCGCCGGGATCGATGTGATCTATGCCCGTAACCTCGACATGCTCGCCTGTGCGCATGCGTTCCGTTGGCGCAACCGCCTGTCGGTGCCGATTGTCTATGAATGTTTGGACATCCATCGGCTGATGGTCGCTCGCAATCCAGTCAGCTGGGTACTTCGCCGGTTGGAAGCCGCCCTGCTTCGTCGCAGCGAATTGCTGGTATATTCGTCCAATCGGTACAGACAGGTCTATTTCGATGTGTATCACCCCGGTCGCTTCGACGGCTGGCTTGTCGAAAACCGGCTAAACTCAGGGGACGTCCGTGGGCGCCCCTCCCAACCCCGGACGCCCGACGGCTCCAAGCTCAAGCTCGGCTGGATTGGCAACCTGCGTTGCCGTCGGTCTTTGGACCTGCTGTGCCAGTTGGGGAACATGTTTCACGACCGTCTCGAAATCCATGTGCATGGCTACCCAGCCCGCTCTGTCTTTCCCGATTTCGAAGACGAACTGGAGCGTGCAAAGGGCATCACATATCATGGGCGCTATGACAGCGCAGTTGACCTGCCCCGGATCTACAGCAGCTTTGACATCGTCTGGGCTGGCGACTGGTTCGAAGCGGAACGGAACTCGATCTGGCAAATCCCCAACCGTATCTATGAGGGTGGATATTACGGCGTACCCGCGATCGGGTCTCTTGGGACGGAAACTGGTCAAAAAATCATGAGCTGGAAAGCCGGATGGCTGTTTGGAGAACCTGCAAATGTCACAGCACCTGAACTGATGGAATCGCTGTTGAACAACCGGGACGACATTCGTGAAAAAAGCCGCACCTTGCTGGATCTGCCCGTGTCGCACTTTGTCGAAACCCCGGACGAAACCCGCAAACTGGTAAACCGGCTCGTGCCGCAAACTCCAGTCCAAGAAACCTAGTCTGAAGATGCGCCATTTGATGCATGAAAACAGTCTGTTCTCCCTTGCCCCACTGGACTTTGACCGTTTGACGGGTGTAGTGCGTGCAGTGTTGGGCAAGGCCCGGCAATTTTTTGATATTCTTTTAGAGAGACCTTTCCCATGTTGACGAACTTGGCTCCTATTCCGGAGCTTTTTGTATCTTATGACAGT